>JAQSCR010000529.1 GCA_029945495.1 Pseudolabrys sp.
GATAATGGGCCGGTACGGGTCCGGCACGGTGTCGCCGTCGCCATTGGCCGCAAAACGCCGCTGTTGAAGAAGTGCTCTTAGTGTTTGCGCATGATCTTATCCGAAAACCGGTTCCCACTTTTCGGGATCATGCGCTAACCGGCGCACCGCCGACTAAACGTCGAGCAATTGCTCGTTGGCGAACTCGGCGTTTTCCTGGATGAAGTCGAAGCGCGCTTCGGCCTTGTTGCCCATCAGCCGCTCCACTGAGCTTGCCGTCGCCTTGATATCGGCGTCCGCCAGCGTGACCTTGAGCAGCGTGCGCTTTGACGGGTCCATGGTTGTTTCCTTCAACTGCGCCGCCATCATCTCGCCGAGGCCTTTGAAGCGTGACACTTCGACTTTGGCATTGGCGTTGAAGTCGGACTTGAGCAGTTGCGCCTTGTGTTCATCATTACGCGCATAGGCGATCTTGCCGCCGTGCTGGAGGCGGAACAGCGGCGGTACCGCCAGATAAAGCTTTCCATCGTCGATCAATTTCGGCATCTGCCGGTAGAAGAAGGTGATCAGCAGCGAGGCGATGTGGGCGCCGTCGACGTCCGCATCGGTCATGATGATGACCTTCTCGTAACGCAGATCGGTGTCCCGATAATGCGCGCCGGTGCCGCAGCCGAGCGCCTGCACCAGGTCGGCCAGTTGCTGGTTTTGCGCCAGTTTGTCCTTGCCGGCGGAGGCGACGTTCAAAATCTTGCCGCGCAGCGGCAACACCGCCTGGGTGCGGCGGTCACGCGCCTGCTTGGCCGAGCCGCCGGCCGAGTCGCCCTCGACGATGAAGAGTTCCGAGTCCTCTGATGCCGAATTCGAGCAGTCGGCGAGCTTGCCGGGCAGGCGCAATTTGCGCACGGCCGACTTGCGGGCGATGTCCTTTTCCTGGCGGCGGCGCAGCCGGTCCTCGGCGCGGTCGATGACGAAATCCAGCAGGCGATTGGCCTGTGTCGGATTGCCCGACAGCCAATGATCGAAAGGATCCTTGATTGCTTGCTCGACGATTTTTTGCGCACCGGCGGTGGCGAGGCGATCCTTGGTCTGGCCCTGGAATTCCGGCTCGCGGATATAGACCGACAGCATGCAGCCGGAGCCGACCATGACGTCTTCGCTGGTGATCGCGGCCGCGCGCTTGCCCAGGCCGGCGCGTTCGGCGTGATCCTTCAGGCCGCGCAACAGCGCGGTGCGCAATCCCGATTCATGGGTGCCGCCGTCATGGGTCGGAATTGTGTTGCAATACGACTGCAGAAAGCCGTCGGCGTCGGCGGTCCAGGCGATCGCCCATTCGACCGCGCCGTGCTTGCCGGTCTTGCCGGACGTCCCGGTGAAGATGTCCGGATGGACCAGCGTCGCGCCTTCGAGATTGGAGGCGAGGTAGTCCTTGAGGCCGTCGGCGAAATGGAAGACGGCCTTTTCCGGCACGTCGGTGCCGGCGACCATTTCCGGCGCGCAGTGCCAGCGAATTTCGACGCCGCCATAGAGATAGGCTTTCGAACGCGCCATCTTGAACACGCGCGCCGGATCGAAGGCGGCATTCTTGCCGAAGATTTCGTGATCGGGCTTGAAGCGGATCTTGGTGCCGCGACGGTTGGCGACGCGGCCGAGCTTTTCCAGCTTGCCCTTCGGCTTGCCGCGTTCGAACACCATCTTGTAGAGCTGCTGCTCGCGCGCGACTTCGACTTCCATGCGCTCGGACAGCGCATTGGCGACCGAGACGCCGACGCCGTGCAGACCGCCCGAGGTCTCATAGACCTTGGAGTCGAATTTGCCGCCGGCGTGCAGCGTGCACATGATGACTTCGAGCGCCGACTTGTTCTTGAATTTCGGATGCGGATCGACGGGGATGCCGCGGCCATTGTCGTTGACCGAGAGAAAGCCATTGGCTTCCATGTCGACTTCGATCCAACTGGCATGCCCGGCTAACGCCTCGTCCATCGCGTTGTCGATGACCTCGGCGAACAGGTGATGCAGCGCCTTCTCGTCGGTGCCGCCGATATACATGCCGGGACGGCGGCGCACCGGCTCGAGACCCTCCAGCACTTCGATGTGCTTGGCGGTATAGCCGGACTCGGCGCTCGCGCCGCGCCCGGCGGATTTGCCGCGGGCGGATTCCTTCGGCGCGCTGCGGGCGGCCGGCGCCCCAAACAGGTCCGGTTCGGCTTGCTTGGTCTTCTTTTTGGTCGCGGATTTAGCCATGGATTTCAGGTCGCTGTGCAGAGAATGGGACTCAAGCCCGGTAGATAGGCTTTTCGCGAATCGATTGCCATCGACTATGCCATGATCGTGCGGAAACGGTGATCCTGGCGGCTTTCGCCGGCGGAACTTGCGGGGCGGCGGCGGCCGGCGCACTGGCAACGGGGTCGGCGGCAGGCTAGACGGTACCGGCACGAAGCCGATTTGGACCGTTGCCGCATGGATTTTCAAGCTTACGTCGACCAGGTCATCGCCTTTGCGCGTGACAACGCGGTGTGGGCGCCGCCGATCGTGTTCGCACTGGCGTTCGGCGAATCGCTCGCCTTCATCTCGCTACTGATTCCGGCGTGGGGCGCGCTGGTCGCGCTCGGTGCCCTGATCGGCTCGAGCGGTATCGACTTCTGGCCGGTCTGGGTCGCCGCCTCGCTGGGCGCCGCCTTCGGCGATTGGCTGTCTTACTGGATCGGGCTGAAGCTCGAATACCGGGTGCAGCACATCTGGCCGCTGTCGCGCCATCCGGACCTGATCCCGCGCGGCGAGCGCTTCATGAAAACCTGGGGCGTGCCCGGCATTTTCATCGGCCGTTTTTTCGGCCCGCTGCGCGCGTCGGTGCCGCTGATCGCCGGCATTTTTGAAATGCCGTTCTGGCGGTTTCAAATCGCCAATTTCCTGTCGGCCTTCGTCTGGGCCGCGGTGCTGCTGACGCTCGGCGACGGAATCTCGACGGTGTTTAGATATTTCTGGCCGGGATGACGCGGCATTAAAAATTCCGCCGGGATTTCGGCCCCGGCGGAATCCTTATTCGCAAAAAGTCTACTTGAGTGCCGCTTGTCCGGCGAGCGAGATCGCATCGTCCTGCGAGCCGCTGCCGCCACTGACGCCGATGGCACCAATCATCTTGCCGCCGACGATGATCGGATTGCCGCCGCGCGATCCGGTCATGCCGTCGAGCGTTGTTAGATAGGCAAAGTTCGGGCCCTTGCCGAGCAGCCGCTCGAATACCACCGTCGGCCGACGATAGCGTGCCGCCACGCGCGCTTTATGCTGCGAGATCTCGATCGAAGCGTACTGGCAGTTATCGCCCTTAGCGAAATAGACGAGATCGCCCGACGGACCGACAACGCTGACGCAAAACGCGCCGTCCCATTTTCGCTTAGTGACTTCGGCCAAAGCAGCATCGGCGGCTTTCATGGCGTCGGCAAGCTTGATCGTCTCGCCATACGGAACCACGTTGAGCGCGTCTGGGATCGCTTCGTTCGGATTATTTGGATCGGGCGGCACCTGAGCAAAAGCGCCGGTGCTAGTTACAAGCGCGACGCACAGAGCGCCCGCTATCATCGTAAGACGACGCATGTTTCCCTCCCGTGGGAATGTTGACGATATTATTATTACAAGCCGATGCGGTTTGGTTTTTTCAACACCGGCAAGCTTATCGCTCCGGCAAGTATTCGCAACACGGATACGTTCAAATATGCGTTGGAATAATTAGGCGCGGTTGGTGTTGCCGTGGCGAATACGTCGGCTGACCTTCGGTGCGTCGCAGCAATTTCTACGGGAGAAATTCGAAGCGAAATGTCGCGCGAGATAGCACTTCATCGCCGTTGCCCGGTTCGTGCCGCGGTCGGGTGCGGTACCGTATGCCGGGTTGCATTCTTGACCCGGGCGAGGTGCCGGCTTATATGCCCGCCATGACGACGTTCTTACCAACAACCGCGCTCCGCCGCCGCCGTGTCACCACGGCACGGGCGCGCTTTGGCATGTAAGTCATCGTCCCCGTGCCGCTGGATTTTGGCCGCGGCATCTTGATCCTTCTCCCCGTTGCCTTAGTCCTGAACGCCGCTTCGTTGAGCGGCGCAATTTCGTCCGCCGTCTGTTAGACTGGCGTTTGAACTGACAGGTGTAAGGCTATGGCTACCAAAGCGAAAATCGGCGTCCTGGGCGCCTCCGGCTATACCGGCTCCGAGCTCGTGCGGATGCTGTTGCGCCACCCGCGCGCCGAGATCGCGTTGCTGACCGCCGAGCGCAGTGCCGGCAAGCCGATGCGTGAGGTGTTTCCGCAGTTTTCGCCCTATGAGCTGCCGACGCTTGCTCCGCTCGACGGCCTCGACTGGAAGGCGCTGGCGCTCGACGTGGTGTTCTGCGCCTTGCCGCATGCCACCACGCAGAAGGTGCTCAAAGACCTGCTGGCCGCCGCGCCGAACACCAAGGTGGTCGATCTGTCGGCCGACTTCCGGCTGGCCGATACCGCGGCTTACGCGAAATGGTACGGCCACGAGCACCATGCGCCCGAGCTGCAGAAAGAGGCGGTGTACGGCCTGTGTGAAATCCACCGGCGCGACATCAAGAACGCGCGGCTGGTCGCCAATCCCGGCTGCTACACCAGTTGCGCGGAGCTGCCGCTCATTCCGCTGATCAAGGCGAAAGCGATCGACCTTGACGAGATCGTCATCGACGCCAAGTCGGGCATGACCGGTGCGGGGCGGGCGGCCAAGGAAGCCATGCTGTTCTCGGAAGTGTCGGAAGGCTTCAACGCCTATGGCGTGGGCAAACATCGGCACATGGCCGAACTCGACCAGGAATTCTCGGCCGCGGCCGGGCGCGAGGTGGTGGTCACCTTCACGCCGCATCTGGTGCCGATGAACCGGGGTATCCTCTCGACCATCTATATGCGGGGCAAGCGCGGCCGGACGCCGGAGGAGCTTCATGAGATACTTTTAAAGTTCTACGCGAGGGAGCCCTTCGTGCATGTGCTGCCATTTGGCGAAACGCCGCACACCCGCCATGTGCGCGGCTCCAATATGACCATGATCGGCGTGGTCGCCGACCGCATTCCGGGCCGGGCCATCGTCATTTCGGCGCTGGACAATCTGGTCAAGGGCGCTTCCGGTCAGGCGATCCAGAACATGAATCTGGTCATGGGCTATCCGGAGACTATGGGTATCGATCAGGTCGCGCTGTTTCCGTAACTGTCATTCCGGGACCGCCCCATAAGCGCGCTTACGCGCGTCTTCGACGCGCTATGGGGCGGGACCCGGAATCCAGATACAATCGCGGCCTGAGTCCAGCTCTGGATTCCGGGTTCGCGCTGACGCGCGCCCCGGAATGACGGGGGAGAGATGTTCGAGGTCCAGAACCAGCCGCCGCCGCTCGAGCCCTACGATCTGTTCGACAGCGATATCGTGCTGCGCGAGGCGGTGCGGCGCGAGCAGGCCGAATGGGCGGAGAGCGGGCGGCACGCGCTCGGCGTCACGCTGGGTAAGCCGGAAACCGTCAAGCTCGGTTTCGACGCCAACAAGAACCCGCCGCAGCTGCGCACGCTTGACCGTTACGGCCACCGGCTCGATGAGGTCGAATTTCACCCCGCCTGGCACGAATTGCTGGCGATTGCGCTGCGCGCCGGCCTGCATTCGAGCCCGTGGGCGCATCCGCAACCGGGCGCGCATGTCGCCCGCGCCGCCGGCACCTACATGCTCAACCAGATCGAAAGCGGCGTTTATTGCCCGGTGGCGATGACTTATGGCTCGGTGCCGACCTTGCGCCACGCGCCGGACATCGCCGCGACATGGCTGCCGAAGATCTACGGCCGCGACTACGACAAGCGCTTTGTGCCTGTCGGCCAAAAGTCCGCGGCCTTGCTCGGCATGGGCATGACGGAAAACCAGGGTGGTTCCGACCTGCGCACCAATTCAACGCGCGCGGAACGCGCCGGCGACGGCTCGTATCGGCTGCATGGCCACAAATGGTTCATGTCGGCGCCGATGTGCGACGCTTTTCTGGTGCTGGCGCAAACGGACAAGGGCCTTAGCTGTTTTTTGTTGCCGCGCTTTACGCCCGATGGCGAGCGCAACGCGATCCAGATCATTCGCCTCAAGGACAAGCTCGGCAACAAATCGAACGCCTCGAGCGAGGTGGAATTTATCGGCGCCTACGCGCAATTGATCGGCGAGGAGGGCCGCGGCATTCCGACCATCATCGAGATGGGCAACTACACGCGGCTCGATTGCGCCATCGGCTCGTCGTCGCTGATGCGGCAGGCGGTAGCGCAGGCCATCCATCACGCGCGCCACCGCACCGTGTTCCAGAAGAAGCTGATCGATCAACCGCTGATGACCAATGTGTTGGCCGATATGGCGCTGGAGTCGGAAGCGGCAACCGTGCTGACCATGCGGCTGGCGCGCGCCTATGACGAGGAGGGCGACATCGCGCAGGTGTTCCGCCGCGTGCTGACGCCGGCGGCGAAGTTCTGGATCTGCAAGCGCACGCCAATGGTGACGCTGGAAGCGATGGAGGTGCTGGGCGGCTCCGGCTACATCGAGGAAAGCGTCATGCCGCGGCTCTATCGCGAAGCGCCGGTCAATTCGATATGGGAAGGCTCCGGCAACGTCATGTGTCTCGACGTGCTGCGCGCCATCGGCCGCACCGCCAATGCCGCCGAGGTGCTGCGCCACGAACTAGGCAGCGGCGATCCGCGCTTGAAGGCATTCGTAGACCGGCTTGAGAAGCGCATGGCCGGCGCCGACCGCAACGACGAAGCGCAAGCGCGCGTTATGGTGCGCGATCTGGTGCTGGCCTTGCAGGCGGCGCTGCTGATCAAGCACGCGCCGGCGGCGGTCGCCGACGCGTTCTGCGCATCGCGGCTGACGGGCGAAAGCGGCGGCGTCTTCGGCACGCTGCCGCGCGGTTGCGACCTGCGTGCGATCGCCGAGCGGGCAATGCCGCAATAGATCGTCATTCCGGGACACGCCAAAGACGTGGACCCGGAATCCAGACGAATGTGTTGTGCCTGGTTCTGGATTCCGGGTTCGCGCTATCGCGCGCCCCGGAATGACAGTTCTATAACTTCCCGAACACCGCCACCACCAGGACGGCCTGCGCCAGAAATCCCACCGTGAAGGCCAGCGTGCGCAGCACCGGAATGCCGAGCGCATAGACGATGACATGCGCCAGCCGCGCCCAGAAATAGACCGCGCAGGCGATCGCCGTGCTCATGGTCGAGTGGCCCATGCTGTCGAGGATCAGCACCAAAGCGGCGAACGGCACCAGATTTTCCACCGCATTCGTGTGCGCGAAATAAAGCCGCTGCGCCCACGCCGCCTGCGGCTTGTCGTTGCGCGACGGATTAGCCATCGCGCCCATCAGGCCGCGCACCATGATGCGGTCCAGAGTATAGGGAATCCACAACACCCCGGTCAGGATCACCGTCAACGTCAGCCACAAAAGTTCGCGCGTCATCGTCGTCTCCCTGAAGCAAATTGCAAATCGGCGCCGTTTTCCCGCCGGACACTAACCGATCCCGATGCGCGCGGCTATCGGCGCCACCGGCATGAAGGCCGGTTGTGCCGGTTCGGCCGGGGCCGTAAAAGGGAAATCTGTCATTTCGTCAGAGGCGGATTCGAACCGATGAGCGTGACCGCGACCAGGCCCCCGATCGACACCACATTGTTCCGGCGCGTTATGGGCTCGTTTACGACCGGCGTCACCGTCATCACCGTCGAAGCCGAGGATGACGTGCGCGGCATGACCGCGAACGCCTTCATGTCGGGCTCGCTGGTGCCGCCTTTGTGCATCATTTCGGTGGCGAAAAAGGCCCGCATGCACGACCTGCTGGAGAAGGTCGGTCATTTCGGCGTCAGTATGCTGGCGAAGGGGCAGGAGACGGTCAGCCAGCATTTCGCCCGGCAGGGCGCCACTGAGCCGGATCTGAGTTTCGAGCATATCGAAGGCATTCCGGTGCTGGCCGGCGTGAGCGCGTCGCTCGCCGCCGAGATCGACACCCGTCACGACTGCGGCGATCACAGCCTGTTCATCGGCCGCGTCATCGGCTTGCGCGAATACAGCCGGCCACCGCTGGTTTATCACGGCGGCAAATACGCCACGCTGCATTACAAGAAGGAAGTCCCGGCCGATCCGGCGATCGACTTCTGGGAACTAGAACACAACTGAGCGGACGACGACGTAAAGCCCGACCGCGATCACGATCCCGGAAAAAATGCGGGTGAGCGCGTTCTTGTGGCCGGCGAGATGGCGCGCGAGCCGCGTGCCGAACAGACCGCCGAGCGCGCCGCCGATCACGAACAGCCCGGCAAGCGGCCAATCGACCAGTCCGGACCAGGCATAGCTGGCCGCGGTGGTCAGCCCGAAGGCGGTGACGGAAACCAGCGACGAGCCGATCGCATTGATCAGCGGCATGGCGGTGGCGCCGATCAGGCCGGGCACGATGAGAAAGCCGCCGCCGATTCCGAAAAATCCGGACAGCGCGCCGACCAGCAGACCCGCGCCAATGAGCGACGGCAACATCGTCGCCATGTTGGCGCGCGTCAGCGCCACTTCCGGATTGCCGCCGGATTTGCGCGGCCGCAGCATCGCGGCGCCGATAACGATCATCAGCACGCCGAACAAAGTCAGCAGCCGCGTGCCGTCCACCATTTTTCCGAGCTGCGCGCCGCCAGCAGCGCCCGCGATCCCGGATAAAGCGAACACCAGCGCGCATGGCCATTTGACCGTATGGGCGCGGGCATGACCGGCGAGATTGGCGGCGGCGCTGGCGGCTACGGCGATCGCGCTGGTGCCGATGGCGACGTGCGGGGAGGACACGCCGACCACATAGACCAGCAACGGCACCGCCAGGATCGAACCGCCGCCGCCGACCAGCCCGAGCGTGAAGCCGACGAGGCTTCCGGAGCCAATCGCTAAGAGATCGTGCAAGATCGGCATGGCCGCCTCATGGGTGCGCGGCTGGGCTTAGCGGAACAGAGCGGACAACCGGTTCAGGATGCGGCATCCGGTGGCGCCAGATTCCGTCTTGCCCGCGGGCCGGGCCGAGGTCGGCAGCCCGGCGCGTTTCCACGCCTCGATGCCGCCGCCGAGGATGTAAACCTCGCACTGGCTGGCTGACGCAGCGAGACGCTGCGCATTCATGTTGGTGCGGGCACCGGATTTGCAGTGAAAGATCAGCACAGTGTCGCCGGTGCGCACCGGGTGCCGAGCGTCGATCTGTGACAGCGCGTGATGGCGGGCGCCCGGAATATTCTCGCCGGCGTGCTCGGCAGTCTCGCGGATATCGATCAGCACGGCGCCGGATTGCACGAGTTCGACGGCGCGTTCGGGGGTAACGGTCTTCATGGGTAGGCTCCTGTCAGTCGTTTGATATGGATGGTGTCTGTGCGGCGTGCGCTCTAGCGGCAGTAGATGTCTTTCAGCAGGGCCAGCAGGCGTGCCGCGTTCTGGTCGGCGATGCGGTAGAAAATGGTCTGCGCCTCACGCCGTGTGGCGAGCAGCCCGTCGTCGCGCATCTTGGCGAGATGTTGCGACAATGCCGACTGGCTCAAGTCGACCGCTTCGACCAGTCCTGTGACCGACATTTCGCCGGCCATCGACAGGCGGCACAAGATCAGCAGCCGGTTTTCGTTCGCCAGCAGTTTCAAAAGCCCGGTCGCTTCGCCGGCCTTGAGTTCCAGTTCGGCCATACCTTTATCGGCGGGGACGGCGACGCGGCGGGCTGTCTTGGTCGTCAT
>JAQSCR010000530.1:0-5761 GCA_029945495.1 Pseudolabrys sp.
ATGTCGCAGATGGCGCGCCAGCAGGCTTCGGTGATGAGCTTTGCCGACGTATTCCTCATGCTGACCGTGCTGTTCGTCGCGCTTGCCGTGCTCGGCGTGACTATGAAAAAGCCGGCCGGGCCGGCGCCGGCCGACGCGCACTGACTGTCCAACCACGAGAGGAGCCTCCAATGCCCCCTATGGCACTGTTCGGAACAAGCATCGTATCCAGCCTCGTCGCGTGGACGCTCGTCACCGCCAATTTCATTTGGCCGGTGTTGCGCGATCGTTCGCGAATCGACGCATTGCGACCCCTTCTTATCCTGCATGCGTTCCGCTTTATCGGGTTGTCGTTCCTGATCTCGGGCGTCGTGTCGTATGATTTGCCGCCAGATTTCGCTTTCGATGCCGCCTATGGCGACCTCGTTGCCTCGATTCTGGCGTTAGTGTCGTTGGCGGCGCTGCGAACCAGTCTCGGTATCCCACTGGTCTGGATTTTCAACGTGTGGGGCAGCTTCGACCTGCTCAACGCATTTTATCGCGCCAGCGCCGGCGGTCTAATGCCCGGCCAACTGGGCGCCGCTTATTTTCTTCCCACGGTGATCGTGCCGTTCCTGCTCGTCACGCACGTGCTCATCTTCCGGCTGTTGCTGCGGCAGGCTCCGGTTGCCGTGCGCGAATCAGTGCACGCCTAGCCGTCCGCTTTGCCATATCCGCCCGCCGTCGGCGTCTGGATGATGATCGCCTCGCCGGCGTCGATCACGGTCGAGTCGCAACCTTCCAGTTTTTCTAAGTGCCCGTCCTTGCGGCGCGCCCAGTTCTCGCCGACCTGACCGGCTTCGCCGCCTGCGAGGCCAAACGGCGGCACGCGGCGATGGCCGGTGAGCAACGTGCATTCCATCTTTTCCAGGAAGCGAATGGTGCGGCGGATGCCGTCGCCGGCGTGCCATTTGCCCTTGCCGCCGGAATTTTTGCGAATATGGAAATCCTCCAGCACCACGGGATAACGGAATTCCAGAATTTCCGGATCGGTCAGCCGCGTGTTGGTCATATGCGTGTGCACGGCGTCGGTGCCGTCAAAGCCGGGGCCCGCCGGCGAGCCGGAACAGATGGTCTCGTAGTACTGATACTTAGCGTTGCCGAAGTTGAGATTGTTCATGGTGCCTTGCGCGGCGGCGAGCGCGCCAAGTGCGCCGAACAGAGTATCGGTCACCGCCTGCGAGGTCTCGACATTGCCGGCGACCACGGCGGCCGGATATTCCGGCGTCAGCATTGAATGCGGCGGCACGACGATGTTGATCGGCCGCAGGCAGCCGGCATTCATCGGGATGTCGTCGTCGACCATCATGCGAAACACATAGAGCACGGCGGCGCGCGTCACCGGCTCGGGCGCGTTGAAATTGGTCGGCTGCTGCGGCGAGGTGCCGGTGAAGTCGACGGTCGCTTCGCGCTTCTTCCGGTCGACCGTGATCTTCACCTTGATTACGGTGCCCTGGTCCATCTCGTAGGCGAATTCACTGTCGTGCAGGCGATCGATGACGCGGCGCACGCTCTCGGCGGCATTGTCCTGCACGTGGCCCATATAGGCCTTCACCACCGGCAGCGTGAACTGCGCGACCATCTTGCGCAGTTCGGCGACGCCCTTTTCGTTGGCGGCGATTTGCGCCTTGAGGTCGTTGACGTTCTGGATCGGATTACGCGCCGGATATTTGGCGCCTAGCAACGCCGCCATCAGCTCCTTCTCGCGGAAGCGGCCGCGATCCACGAGCTTGAAGTTGTCCATGTAGACACCTTCCTGCTCGATGGTGGTCGCGTTCGGCGACATCGAGCCGGGCGAGATGCCGCCGACATCGGCATGATGGCCGCGCGAGGCGACCCAGAACAGGATGGTCTTCTTCCTGTCGTCGAACACCGGCGTGCAGACGGTGATGTCGGGCAGGTGGGTGCCGCCGTTATACGGCGCGTTGATGGCGTAGACGTCGCCGGGCGCGATGCGGCCTTTGTTGTCGCGGATGATGGTCTCGACCGAGCGGTCCATCGAGCCGAGATGCACCGGCATGTGCGGCGCATTGGCGACGAGAGTCGAGTCGTGCGCGAACACCGCGCAGGAAAAATCCAGCCGCTCTTTGATGTTGACCGAATAGGCGGTGTTCTGCAGCGACACGCCCATCTGCTCGGCGATCGACATAAAGAGATTGTTGAATACTTCCAGCATCACCGGATCGGCATGGGTGCCGATGGCATAAGTGCGCTTGAGTTTCTTGCGCCGCGACAGCACCAGATGGTTCTTCGGCGTCAGTTCGGCCTGCCAGCCGGGCTCGACGACGATGGTCTGGTGCGGCTCGATGATGATCGCCGCGCCTTTGACCTTGGCGCCGATCTTGAGCTGATCGCGGGTGTAGACATTAGCCTTGTGCCAGGCGCCGTCGGAATAGAACTGCGTGCGCTTGGCCGGCTGCGGCAGCTTGGCCCCAGCGCGCCGCGCCGCCTTCTCGGAAAACTTCGCGCCGCCGCCGATGGCTTCCACCGAGACGGCCTCGACCACCAGATCCTTGTTGCGGTCGATGAAGCCGTAGCGCGCCTTGTGCGCTTTCTCAAAAGCGCGCTGCATGGCGGGCAGGGGGCCGGCATTGACGACGAGCGCGGTGTCGGTGCCGGCGTAACGGATATGCGCCCGCTGGATCACCTTGATCTTTACCGCCGGCACGCCCTGGCCGGCGACTTCGACCTTCACATCTTTGCCGAGCGCCGCGCCGGTCTTTTTCAACACGCCAAGCGCCTTGGCGCCCCACGGCAGTTCGATCGCCTGTTCGCGCGTGGCGCGGATATCGGCAAGCCCCATGCCGTAGGCCGACAGCAGCGACGAGAACGGGTGGATGAGCACGCGTGTCATGCCGAGCGCATCGGCGACCAGGCAGGCGTGCTGGCCGCCGGCGCCGCCGAAGCAGTTGAGCGCGTAGCGTGTCACGTCATAGCCGCGCTGCACGGAAATCTTCTTGATCGCGTTGGCCATGTTCTCGACCGCGATCTTGATGAAGCCGTCGGCGATCTGTTCGCGCTTGAGGCCGCCGCGCATTTCGCCTTCCAGCTCGTCGAACGCGGTGCGCACGGCCTCGGCATCAAGCGGCTCGTTCTGGTGCTGACCGAATATCTTCGGGAAGAACTCCGGCATCAGTTTGCCGACTTCGACATTGGCATCGGTCACCGCCAGCGGTCCACCGCGGCGGTAGCACTTCGGGCCGGGATTGGCGCCGGCCGAATCCGGGCCGACGCGGAAGCGGGCGCCGTCGAAATGCAGGATCGAGCCGCCGCCGGCAGCGACGGTGTGAATGAGCATCATCGGCGCGCGCATGCGCACGCCGGCGACTTCGGTCTCGAAGGCGCGTTCGTATTCGCCATCAAAATGAGAAACGTCGGTCGAGGTGCCGCCCATGTCGAAACCGATCAGCCGGTCGAAGCCTGCCTGCCGGCCGGTCTCCGCCATGCCGACGACGCCGCCGGCGGGGCCGGACAGGATCGCATCCTTGCCCTGGAACAGTTCGGCCGCCGTCAGGCCGCCCGACGACATCATGAACATCAGGCGGATCTTGTCGTCGGCGGAGAGCTTGGCCAAGCCGGTCTGCATCTCGCCGGCTACCCGCGCTACGTAGCGCCGCAAAATCGGCGACAGATACGCATCGACCACCGTTGTATCGCCGCGCCCGACCAGCTTGATCAGCGGCGACACTTCATGGCTGACCGACACCTGGGCAAAGCCCAGTTCGCGCACCAGGTTTGCCACGCGCTTCTCGTGCTCGGGAAAACGATAGGCATGCATGAAGACGATGGCGACGGCGTCGATGCCGTCGGCCTTGGCGGCGACGAGATCGGCGCGCGCTTGCGCCAGATCGGGCTCGCGCTCGACCGTGCCGTCGGCGCGCACGCGCTCGTCGACCTCAGTGACGCGTTCGTACAGCAATTCGGGCTTGATGATCTGGCGCGCGAAAATCTTCGGCCGCGCCTGATAGCCGATCTTGAGCGCGTCGCGGAAACCCTTGGTGATCATCAGCAGCGTGCGGTCGCCCTTGCGCTCCAAGAGCGCATTGGTGGCGACGGTGGTGCCCATCTTGACCGCGCCGACGCGGCCGGCCGGGATCGGTTCGCCGGCTTTGAGGCCCAAGAGATCGCGGATGCCCTGCACGGCGGCGTCGGCATAGGCTTCCGGATTCTCCGACAACAGCTTGTGCGCGGTCAGCCGGCCGTCGGGCGCGCGGCCGACCACGTCGGTGAATGTGCCGCCGCGGTCGATCCAGAAATTCCAGGACTTTTTTGGCGTGCCCGCCGCAGACCGTTTCTTGGACCGATGCTGTGCCGCCGCCATCGCTTCATCCTCCGCCGAATGCCGTCACTAAATCAGAGCCGAAAAAAATCGTCAATAAATCGTTGACAAATTATCAACGACGGATACGCTTCGTTGTGCAGGGGAAGACGAGGGGCTTAAGATGGCTGGCAAGCCGCGCTCGGAAAACACGCTCGGGCCGATCGTATCGTCGGCGCATCTGGCGTCGGGGGCGATGCCGGCTCTGTCCGAACTCGAGTTCGGCATGATCCTGCTCGATCACGCGTTTGAGCGCTGGATGGTGCGCTGCATGGCGGCGGCCGGCGTGCCTGACCTTTCGCCGCTCGACGTCCTGGTGCTGCATACCATCGCCCATCGCGCGCGGTCCAAACGGGTCGCCGACATTTGCCTGGTCCTCAATATCGAGGACACGCATCTTGTCACTTATTCTCTCAAAAAGCTCGACGCCCATAAACTTTTGACCTCGGGCAGGCGCGGCAGCGAAAAAACCGTCGGCCTCACTCCCAAAGGCGGCGAGGTCGTGCAACGATATCGCAAGGTGCGCGAAGCTTTGCTGGTCAAGTCGGTGAAAAGCGCCGGCCTTGACGAGCAAAGACTATCCGAGATTGCCGGACTGATGCGTGCGCTGTCCGGCCATTACGACCAGGCCGCGCGCGCGGCGGCAAGTTTATGAAGGGCGAGGCCGAAAAAGACGTTCAAAAAGGCTGCCGAAAGTTTCGCCATGACTGCCAATGATATGACTGCCAACGAAGTGACGTTGAACCGATCGAGAGCGCTGTTAGTGTCGAACTCAAACAACGATGCGGATGTGATCGATCCGCGATGGAGGGTTAGATGAAGATGGTACCGCGTTTGTTGACTGGCATCGTACTGGCGGCGGGCCTCGCCACCGCCGCATCGGCGCAGACCAAATGGGACATGCCGACGCCCTATCCGGACGGCAATTTCCACACCAAGAACGTCATCGCCTTCGCCGCCGATGTCGATAAGGCGACCAACGGCTCGCTCAAGATTCAGGTGCATTCGGCGGGCTCGCTGATCAAGCATCCGGAAATCAAGCGCGCGGTCCGTCAGGGCACCGCGCCGATCGGCGAAATTCTCGAGTCGCTCGCCTCCAACGAAGCGCCGATCTACGGCCTCGATTCGGTGCCGTTCCTGACCACCGGCTATGACTCGGCCAAGAAGCTCTACACTGCGTCGAAGCCTTATCTCGAAAAGCAGTTGGCCTCGGAAGACCTGATGCTGCTGTATTCGGTTCCGTGGCCGCCGCAGGGCATCTACGCCAAGAAGGAAATCACCAAGGTCGAGGATTTGAAGGGTCTCAAGTTCCGCACCTACAACGCCATGATCGGCCGCATCGCCGCGATCGTCGGCGCGATCCCGACCCAGATCGAAGTGCCCGATCTGCCGACCGCGTTCGCCACCGGCCGCGTCGACGTGATG
>JAQSCR010000530.1:5771-9714 GCA_029945495.1 Pseudolabrys sp.
ACCGGCGTCGACACCAAGGCGCAGGACTACCTGACGCACTACATGGACACGCAAGCTTGGCAGCCGCGCAACATCGTGTTCGTCAACAAGGCGGCGTTCGACAAGTTGACCGCGGCCGAGAAGAAGGCCGTGCTCGATGCCGCCAAGGTCGCCGAGGAACGCGGCTGGAAAGCCTCGATCGAGGAAATGACGATCAAGACCGCCGCGCTTAAGGCCGCCGGCATCAAGGTAGTGACCCCGAGCCCGGAACTCAAGGCCGGTCTCGCCAAGGTCGGCGCCACCATCACCGCGGAGTGGGAGAAATCCGCCGGCGCCGACGGCGCGGCGATGCTGGCGGCGTTCCGCAAGTAAGCCGGCGTCTCGCCAAGGCGATAACGCAACCTCTGTAACCCTCTCCCCGCAAGCGGGGAGAGGGACGGAAACTGGATCACCAAATGCGCGCCATCCTCGATAGAGTTTACAGTGTTTCGCTCTGGGCTTCGGCGCTCTGTCTAGCCTCGATTGCGCTCATGGTCGGCGCGCAACTGGCGGGGCGGCTCATCGATGGCGTGTTGTCGCTGCTGCATCTGCCGCGCCCCGACCTCGTCATTCTTTCGCTCAGCGAGATTTGCGGCTACCTGCTCGCCGCCGCGAGTTTCATGGCGCTGGCCGGCACGCTGAAGGCCGGCGCGCATATTCGCGTCACCATGGTGTTGGGCGCATTCGGCGAGCATAACCGCCGCTACCTTGAAATGTGGGCCTTCGGCTTCGCCGCCGCGGCCGCCGCCTATATGACGTGGAACCTCGCTTATTTTGCGTGGATCTCATTCAAGTTCAACGAAATCTCATCCGGCGTGGTGCGGGTGCCGCTCGCCTATCCGCAAGCGGCGATGGCGTTCGGCGCGCTGCTGCTGACGGTTGCGTTGATCGACGAGCTTGTCGTCGTCATCTTGCGCGGCCGGCCGTCGTTCCGCGCGGCCGAGGACGCGATCACGCTCGGAAAAGAAGGCTAGCGCCATGAACGCCGTCGAGCTCTCGCTCGTTCTGATGATTCTGATGTTCGCGGTGTTGGGCTCCGGCGTCTGGATCGCGCTGGCGCTTGCCGTCTGCGGCTTTGCCGCGGTGATGACCAAGGTGGCGACGCCGGCAGGCCAAGTGATGGCGACGTCGATGTGGGCGGGGTCGGATTCCTGGGATCTCACCGCGCTGCCGATGTTCATCTGGATGGGCGAAATTCTTTATCGCACCAAATTGTCCGACGACATGTTCGAGGGGCTCGCGCCCTGGGTGCAGAAGCTGCCGGGCCGGCTGTTGCATGTGAACGTCATCGGCTGCGCCATCTTCGCGGCGGTGTCCGGCTCGTCGGCCGCGACCTGCGCCACCATTGGCCGCATCGCGCTGCCGGAATTGCTCAAGCGCGGCTACGACGAAAAGATGGCGATCGGCACGCTCGCCGGCTCCGGCACGCTCGGCCTGCTGATCCCGCCGTCGATCATCATGATCGTCTATGCGACCGCGACCGACCAGTCGATCGCGCGCCTGTTCATTGCCGGCGTCGTGCCCGGCATCATGCTGGCGCTGCTGTTCATGGGCTTCATCGTCGTCTGGGCGCTCTTGAACAAGGATCGCATGCCGGCGCCGGAGCCGCACGTGCCGTTCGCGGCGCGTATCTATGCCTCGCGCCGCCTGATCCCGATTTCGCTGCTGATTCTCGGCGTCATCGGCTCGATCTACGGCGGGCTCGCCTCTGCCACCGAAGCGGCGGTGGTCGGTGTGTTTCTGTCGCTGTTCCTGTCGTGGTGGTCGGGGACGTTGACGGTCGATGGCTTCCGCGACGCGCTGCTGGCGGCGACGCGGACCAGCTGCATGATTGCCTTCATCCTGGCCGGCGCCGCCTTCCTCACCGCCGCGATGGGTTTCACCGGCATTCCGGTCGCTTTGGCCGAATGGATCACGGCTTACAATCTGCCGCCGTGGGCGCTGCTGACGGCGCTGACGTTGTTCTATGTCCTGCTCGGCTGCTTCCTCGACGGCATCTCGATGGTGGTTCTGACCACTTCGATCATCATTCCGCTGGTGGAGAAGTCCGGTTTCGATCTGATCTGGTTCGGCATCTACGTCGTGCTGGTGGTCGAGATGGCGCAAATCACGCCGCCGGTCGGCTTCAATCTCTACGTGCTGCAGGGCATGACCGGGCGCAACATCTTCACCATCGGCGGCTACGCGTTGCCGCTGTTCTTCCTGATGGTCGCCGCCGTGGTGCTGGTGGCGATGTTCCCCGGCATCGCGCTCTGGCTGCCGTCGACGATGCTGGACGCGCGCTGAATTTTACGCCGAAATTATTGCGCGGATTGAACCTGCGGTCTTCCCTGCGCGACAGATAGCGAGGGACGCTATTACGGCGTGGGGGCTTGTCGATGCCTGATACCAAAAAATTGTCGCCAGCCGCGGTCGGCGTCTCCGGGCTTCTGGGCGTATTCGCGCTATTGCTCTATCTCGTGCAGCTTGTCACGCTCACCGATCTCGCCGGCAGCGATCCGGCCGGTAACGCTTATGCGCAGGCCTATGGCGCAATCGAAATCATTCTCCTCTGGATCTTGCTGTGTGCGCTGACGTTGATCGCGTTCTTCAAAGGCGCGATGCCGAAGCCTGCGGCGGTCGCGGCATTTATCCTGGTGCCGGCCTCCGGCTTTATCGCCTTCGAAGCGCTCGAATTGCTGTCGCGGCCGTATCAGCCGCCGCATCTGTGGCCGCTGATCATTCCGGCGTCGGTGCCGCCGCTGGTCGTCGTCTATTGCTTCTGGGCGTTGCTGCCGCGGCTGCGCACGGCGCTTCCGGCGCGGCCCTTTGGCGTTGCCGTCTGGGGCCTCGTCTTCGTCATTTGCGCCGCGATCGTGCCGTTCGACAAGATCCGCAACGCCGCCGACGAGCGCGACGCCGCGGTCATCGAAAAATACGAAGCCGACTACGCCAGGCTGCCGGCCGATGCGCCGCTGTGGGACTGGGCGCCGTTCTTCAATTCGCGCAATTCAACCAAGGTCAACGAGATCCTCGAACGCGTCAAAAAACTCGACCGCCGCCAGGCCGATGCCGAGTTGATGTTGGAGCGCGGCGATTTCCCGCTGCGATATATCGGCGCATTGGATCTGACGCCGACGCCGGCGCTGTGCGACAGAGCGCGTGCGCTGCTGCGCAAACGGGTTGCGCCGCTGGTGCTGACGGAGCCGGAGTCAAAGCCGTTCCGCGCCATTGCCGAGGACGTGTCGGACGCGCTCGCCGCGATGCGCTGGTTGATCGGTTACGACTGCGACGCCACTGCCGAAGTGGCGGCCTGGGAAACGATGGTGAAGGGCTACAAGGATCCGGCCTACGACGTCTACGAATTGCGCGATCTGCGCGATCCCAAGAACCTGGGCAACATCGTGCGCAATTATCCGGAACGGTTTTCCCAGCTCACGCAGAAGGCGCACTTGCGCGCCTGGCTCAGCTTCGAAGACAAGAAGGAGTACCACGACCAGGCGCTGGCCGGCGCGCGCCAACTCGAGCACCGCATCGCGGACGCGGTCGAGATGTTGAGGGCAGGCGGCGAGGGCGGCCCGTGGACGGTCTTGCGGCTATTGCCGGTGCTCGACCTCGAGGCGACGCCGGCTTTGTGCGGCACGGCGCTGGCGGAGTTGCACAAGGAACTGGCGCGCATTCACCGACCGCAGCCGGATCAGCCCATGTCTTATAAGGAATTGCTCGACCGGCTCGGCACCGGCGATCAGTTCGGCGCGTTGGTCTGGCTGGCGTCGCACGGCTGTGATGCCGAAGCCGGCCTCACCGAGGCCGAAGACCTGATCCGAACCTACCAGACATCGCCGGCCAGTGCGGCGATGCTCGATCGGCTGGCGAAACTGCGCCGCGCCAAATAGCGCGGTGCGTCGCTGCTTATGCGATCGTTAAAGCCTGCCCATCAGCAGCA
>JAQSCR010000531.1 GCA_029945495.1 Pseudolabrys sp.
TTTCCGTCTGTAGCTTTTGCCTGAGAATCTCGTCATCGGCCATCTTTTGTGCGGTAATATCGACGATAGCGTTTAAACGGGCCCGGCGACCCTGGTAGTTCATCGACCGGGCATAAACCGATACATAAACATGCGACCCATCCGCCTTCAGATGCCGCCAGGCTTTTGTACCTTGGCTAACGCCTCCTGCGCGGATGTAGCGCGCAAACTCCTCGCGTTCATCGGCCGGGCGCAATTCGAATGTCGTCATGCCGAGAAACTGGTCGCGACTGTAGCCATAGTATTCGACCGCAGCGTCATTCACCGATAGAAATTTCTGAGTTTCAATATCGACAACCCACATCGGTATCGGGTTGTCGTCGAACAGCAGCCGGAATGATTCTTCGCGGTTTTTTAGATCGGTAATATCGACGCGAATGCCGATGCTGCCGCCATTGGCGGTTCGATATTCGTCGACGCGAACCCATCGCCCTCCCGACAGTTCTTGCTCGTGCGTGCTCGACTGCTGCCGGTGGCGCGCAAGCCGTTCGGTCAGCCACTCCTCCTCACGGCCTATGGCATCGGCATAATCGCCGTGAGCAAGCCCGGCGCGAAGCGCGGCTTCGAAGGTCGTGCCGACCGCAATCGGGACGGCGCTCGTCGCATATATCTCAGCATAGCGCCGGTTCCATAAAACGTAGCGATCTTCCGCGTCGAACAGCGCGATCCCTTCGGGGATGGCTTCAAAAGCATCGACCAGCCGCTGGTGCACATCGCCCAGCTCTTCGATCATCAAAGCCATGGACTGGTCGGTTCGCTGCCGGTCGCGCTCGCTGTCCTCGTAGGTCCCAACCACGAGTTCGCCGAGCACCACGAGGTCGACATCGCCTGTTTCGCGCGTCGCCTTGGCGAGTTGCCTGGCAAACAATTTATGCATGGCTAGGCGACCGCCTCGGTAATCGTCGTCACGGTCATGGTCTGATTGTGCAACCCGTTTACCCCTGACACCGCACCGGTGAGAATTATCCGATGCTACTTAACGGCACGCCCGACGAGTTGAGCCCGCCGGACGTGACCTTTGGGGGGACGCTAGCCAACAAGACTTTTGGTTGGCTTAATTTTCGTAATAAAAAAAGCAACTAAGTGCGGTTCCGGACATACCGCGGCGGCACAATGTATGGTTGTGGGAACTTAATATACGCTCCCGGCCGGCTAGCCGGTCGCGCCGTTCAGGATTTGCCGTTCAAGACTTGCCGTTCAACAACGTCTGTATCTTGCCGACGAGCCGTTGAATGTCGACCGGCTTGGTGTCGAAGTCGTCGCAGCCGGCGGCGCGCGCCTTGGCTTCGTCTTCCGCCATCGCGTGGGCGGTGAGCGCGATGACCGGAATGCTCGCGGTCGCCGCATTGGCCTTGATCTGGCGCGTCGCTTACCAGCCGTCGATGACCGGCAGGCTCATGTCCATCAGGATGACGGCGGGCTTTTCCGACGCGGCCATGTCGACCGCCTGCTGGCCATCCACCGCCATGACGACCTCGAAGCCGTTGCGCAGCAAGCGCCGCGACAGCATATCGCGGTTCATTTCATTGTCTTCGACCAACAGAATCTTCACCGGCAATTGCCCTACTCCTTCGCCTCAGGCCTGACGGCCTTGCCTCGCCTGGCGAGCGCCGACAGAGCCGCGCCCAACGAACCGATCGGCTGCCCGTGCTTGCTCAGGACCAGCAAGGTCCGCTCGGCCAGGAAACTCCGCTCGCGCTCGCTCAAGGTTTTCGCGGTCAGCACCACGGTTGGAATGTCAGTGAGGCGGTCGATCTTGCGGATCTGTTCGAGAAACTCGAAGCCGTCCATCTCCGGCATCATCAGATCGAGCAGGATCAAGGCCGGCGGCGCATTGGCGGCGAGCCACTGCAATGCGGCGCGGCCGTTATCGGCTTCCGCCGCCTTCATACCAGCGGCTTCCACCGTCGCCTTGACGACGCCGCGCACGTCCGCCTCGTCGTCGACGATCAGCACGGTCGCGTTCTTCGCCGCCGAGGTGAGCTTGCGCAACAGTGCGGTGAGCCGGTTGCGGTCGATCGGCTTGGTCATGAACTCGGACGCGCCGAGCGAAAAGCCGAGATTGCGGTCGTCGACGATGGTCAGCATCACCACCGGGATAATCTGCAATTCCGGATCGGACTTCATGACGCCGAGCACCGACCATCCGTCCACCTTCGGCATCTGCACGTCGAGCGTGACCACGTCGGGCGGCGTGCGGCGCATGATGGCGAGCGCCTCGGCGCCGTCGCGCGCGTGCAGCAGCAGGTAGCCTTCGCGGCCGAGGGTGGCCGACAGCACATCGTGCACGGCGTCGTCATCGTCGACGATCAGCACGGTGACGGCCGAGGCCGCGCGCATGCCATCGTCGACGTCGATGACGTCGTCATCCTTCGGCGCGATGCCGGCGCGGTCCGGCAGGTCGATGGTGAAGGTCGAGCCCTCGCCCGGCGTCGAGGCGACATTAATCGAGCCGCCCAGCATGGTGACGAAATGCCGGGTGATGGTCAGGCCCAGGCCGGTGCCGCCGAAATTGCGCGTCGTCGATGAATCGGCCTGGGTGAAGGCCTGGAACAGGCGGCCGATCTGCTCCTCGTTCATGCCGATGCCGCTGTCGCGCACATCGAAAACGACATGCGGCGTGCCGTTTTCGCCGTCGCGGCGCGATACGCGCAGGGTTATCGCGCCACCCTTGGTGAATTTCGCGGCGTTGCTCAGGAGATTGATCAGGCACTGCTTCAGCTTGGTCACGTCGGTGCGCAGCGCGCCGATATCGGCCGGGCATTCGACGACCAACGTGTTGCCGTTCTTCTCGATCAGCGGCGCGACCAGCGATTTGACCTCGCCGATCACGGCGGCGAGCGCGACCTGCTCGATATAAACTTCCATCTTGCCGGCCTCGATCTTGGACAGATCGAGGATTTCGTTGATCAAGCCGAGCAGATGCCGCCCCGCCGAGCCGATCTTCTCGAGATCGGCAAGCCCTGCGCTATCGCCGCGGTCGGCGGCGTCCTCGGCAAGCAATTCGCTGTAGCCGATGATGGCGTTGAGCGGCGTGCGCAGTTCGTGGCTCATATTGGCGAGGAAGGCCGACTTCACCTTGCTCGCCGATTCGGCGTCTTCCTTGGCCTTGCGGATCGCCAGCTCCGCCTGCTTGCGCTCGGTAATGTCGGTGTAGATGGCGATGAAGCCGCCGCCGGGCACCGGATCGCGCCGCACTTCCAGCACCATGCCGTCGGGGCGGACTCGCTCGAACGAATGCGAGGTTTCCAGCACGGCGAGCCGCTTGCGCAATTCCGTTTCGATGTCGGCATCGCCAAATTCGCCGCGCTCGCCGAGATAGCGGATGTAATCGGAGAAGGTGCGGTCGGTGCCGAGGAATTCCTCCGGCATTTCGAGATAGACGCGGAAGCGTTCGTTCCAGGTGACCAGCCGGTGCTCGGCGTCGTACATCGCCACGCCCTGCGACATGTTCTCAAGCGTCGCACGCAACAGCGAATGCTCTTGCGCGGCGCTCAGGGCTTTCTCTTCCGTCTCGGTCACGTTTGCATTCCTGGCATCGGCGCTAAGTCACTCTTCTAGCAAGAAAAAGGTCTCCATCAAACCCTTGCCCTTGACCTGGATGGGTCCGCGCGGCTCGAAGCGGAAACGGCCATCGAGCGCGCGGCGGGTGGCGTCGGAGACGTGAATGCGGCCGGTCACCGAATGGGATTCCATGCGGCTGGCCGTGTTCACGCTGTCGCCCCAGACGTCGTAGACGAATTTGTGGGTGCCGATGACGCCGGCGATGATCGGCCCGGAATGGATGCCGATGCGCGCCTGTAGATTGAGGTCGGTCGCTTTGGCGACGTCGCGCACCGCCCGCAGCATGCGCGGCGCAAGCGAGGCAATCCGGAAGGCGTGGTCGGCCTGCGGCTCGGGGATGCCGGCGGCCGCCATATAGGCATCTCCAATGGTCTTAATCTTCTCGACGCCGGCTTCGGCGGCAAGCCGGTCGAAGGCGGTGAATATCTGTCCAAGAAAATCGACCGTTTGCTCCGCCGACAACTGCCCACTCAGCGCGGTGAAGCCGACCAGGTCGCAGAACAGAATGGTCGCCTCGGTGATGCTGTCGGCAATGGCGATCTCGCCGGTGCGCATGCGGTTGGCAATGCTCAGCGGCAGGATATTCAGCAGCAAGGCTTCGGATTTACGCTTTTCCCGATCGAGGTCGGCGATGAATTGCTTCTCGCGGTCGCGCAGCCATTTCCGTTCCAGCGACGAATCGATGCGAGCCCGCAACAGCACCGGATCGAACGGCTTCGGCAGATAGTCTTCGGCGCCCGCCTCGATGCAGCGGATGACGCTGTCGAGCTCATCAAGCGCCGATATGACGATGACCGGAATATGTTTGGTGCGCTCCGACGCCTTCAGGCGCTGCAACACTTCGTAGCCGCCAATCTCCGGCATGATGAGGTCAAGCAGGATGAGATCGAAGTCTTGCGCGTCGCAAAGCCGCAGCGCGGCGGCGCCGTTTTCCGCCGTCACCACGTCATGGCCCTCGCGCGCCAGGCGCCGCGCCAAGACGTCGCGGTTCGAGGCATTGTCGTCAACGACGAGAACCCGGCTCTGCTGCTCGCGCGCCGCGACCGCGCCGCTGCGCAGCGGCTGCACGGTCCGCAGGACATCGGCGACAAGATCGACGTGCCGGGCAAGGCCCTGATCGCGCTCGAGCGGTTTTTCTTGCGTCCGCGTCAGGGCGACCATGGCGTCGATCTGGCCGAGCAGAAAGTCCGCGGATTCCTTCAGCTTGATGAGGTCGCCGCGCAACGGCGCCTCAACCTCGTCCGCCATATCCTCGATCAGCATTTCGCTGTAGCCAATGATGGCGTTGAGCGGCGTGCGCAGGTCGTGCCGCAGGCGGCGGTGGAATTCCTCGGTGCTCTCGCCTTGCTGGCGGTCGGCCGATGTATCCTCGATCAGCCGGGTGACGAAGGCGTTGAGGCGCAGCCCAGCGGTATGCATGCGGTCGAGATCGGCCATCACCGGCGCGAGTTGCAGGCGGCGGGCGTCTTCAATGATGATCTCGAGAAAGTCGGCGACGGCCGTTGCCGGCGCTTGAACCTGTTGGCGCAGATAGGCCGAGAGGGCGCGGTTCAGGCGCTCGTCCGTCTCATTCGTCGACAAAGCACGCTCCATAGCAAAGACTGATGGCAATCGCCCGACGCATGGGAATGCCGGCACGGGCAAACCCTGGCTTGCCCTTCCAGGTACCCCGCGGCCAAGGTTATGATTGCCGGAAGACAATTGCAAAAGGTCGGAGACAACCCCTAACGCGGCTTGGCCGCCCCCTCAGCCATTCTTGACCAGCATCTCCATCCGCACCAGTTCCGCCAGATTGCGCGCGCCCATGCGCTCCATCATCCAGGCGCGGTGAATCTCGACGGTACGGAAACTGATACCGAGACGGCCCGCTATCTCCTTGTTGGAAAGGCCGGTGACCGCCAGATCGAGCACTTGCCGCTGGCGCTCGGACAGCGCGGCCGCGCGCGCGCGCAGATCCGCCAGCTCGTCGGCGGCGCCTTGCTTCTTCTGCGCCACGCCTGCGGCATTGAGAATGGATTCGAGCAGGCGCTTTTCGTCGAACGGCTTTTCAATAAAATCGAAAGCGCCGAGTTTGATCGCGGCGACCGCCATATCGATGTCGCCATGACCGGTAATCAGAATGATCGGCGTCGTGCGCATGTTCTCGGCAACACTGCGCATGAGCTCGAGACCGCTGAGGCCCGGCATTCGTACGTCGGCAACGATGCAATCGGGCGCGGTCTCGCCGTCACGATCGGTGAGGAAAGCATCGGCCGTCGGGTAGCAAGCGACACCGAAACCCTGGCGCTCAAGATAGAGCTTGAGGGAATCGAGCACGGCAGGATCGTCGTCGACCAAAGCAATATTCATATCGGCCCGCGGACTGTCTTGCCGGTTTCGTTCGCTCATGCCTGAGCCACCGGTAAAGTGAAACGAACGGTCGCACCGCCGCTACCGCCGCTCGCTGTCAATCGGCCACCATGCGCTTCGACGATCGATCGGCATAGCGAAAGTCCGACGCCAAGACCTTCCGCCTTGCTCGACGACAGCGGCGGAAAGTTGGCGCCGGAAAATTCCGCCGGAAAGCCGGGCCCGATATCGACGACTTCGATAGCCACTTCTTCGTTATCCACACGCGATGCCTTGATGACGATCATACCGCCATGCCCAACCGATTGCATCGCCTCGGTCGCGTTGCGAATCAAATTGAGCAGCACCTGTTCGATCTGCAGCAAGTCGACCGTGATCGACGGCAAATCGCCGTCGAGCGCCGTCCGCACCGACACCGCATGACGGTCGAGTTCGGGGCGGCACAGGTCGAGCGTTTCGCGCACGATCCGGTCGACGCCCACTGGCGCCCGGCCGCTCTGGTCGAGCCGGATCAAGGCGCGCAGTTGGCGCACCACGTCCGCGGCCCGCTGCACCTGCGCCGCGGCCTTTTCCGCCGTTTCGGCAGCCAACGCCCCGTCGCCGCCAGGCGCGCGCAGCGTATCGGCGACCAGCCGCGTATAAGTGCCCGCTGCCATCAAAGGCTGATTGATCTCGTGCGCGACCATCGCGGCCAACTCGCCGAGGCTGCCGCGGCGCGCGACATGCGCGAGCGAATCCTGGTGCAAGCGCAATTGGAATTCGGTACGCCGATGCTCGGTAACCACCGCGCCGGCGGCGAGACCGGTCAAAGCCATCACCAGCATCAGCGCCTGAAATGCCGCGATGTCCTGATTTAGGCTTGGGAGAAGCTGCATGCAGACAATGAGGCCGATCTGCGTAATCAGAATTCCGATCGTCACCAGCTCTAGTCCGCCACGTACCGCCATCCAGATGACCGGAAGGAACAGGATATAGAAGAGCTCGAAACGGTGAGTCTCGGAGTAGAGAAACACAATCGCGAGCGCCGCGACGATGGAGAAAACCTGAAGCGCGGTTTCGCGCGACAGCGCCAAAGCGCGTCCACGCGTCAATGCAATCAGTGCAAATGGCGCAACCACGGCGATGCCGATTATGTCGCCGATCCAGTACTGCAAGGCAGCCTGCGTGAAGTCCTCGGCCGGCAGCCATTGCGCAGCAACCAGGACGCCGACATAGCTCATTGCGACGAAGGCGCTGCTGACCGCGGCAACGATAATCAGCATGACCAGATCACGCATCGATGTGAGCGCGGGATTGAAGCGCATGGCCGGCCGCAGCAGAATCAGCAGCCCTGTGGCGTAGAAGCCGCCGATGGTGGCGCTGGTGATGAATTCCACCGTCCATGACAGCGGAAGCTGGCGCACCAAAATATCGGCGAGCAAGGGCGCGGCGAACAGGAGCGGAATGAAGCGCTGCCCGAACAAGAGAATCAAAATGAAGCTCAGCCCGGTCGGCGGATTCCACGGCGTGATCCCGAACGGCGCAAAGGGATGAATGAAGCTGACCCAATCCAGCAACACATAGCCGGCGAGAAAGCTGAACGCCAGGACGGGCTGCGGCAGCTTAAAGATGCGCGGGAAGGCCATCGCAACAGGTCGACGCTCCAGGCCGGAATCGGACATCGTCAATCTACCGCCAATGTCGCAGCAGGACTGCTACGGGTGGATACCTAGGTACGCAGCCTTAAGCGCGTCAGCCTAGGCGCGCGCCCGCAATTGTCAAAGTGCGCAACGACCGCGACCATCGCGCGCATGAATGCACCGAACACACAAACCCGCTCGTCGCCCGCGCCGCTCAAAGCTCCCGGCGAAATCGTCATCCTGTGCGCCGAGGAAGAAGTCCGCGACGTACTGGCCTATTGGCTGGGCGGCAGCGCATGCGCGGTGGTGGCCGATGACGGCTATCATGCCGCCAAGCTGCTGCGGAATGGCTGTCGCTGGCTGGTCACCGACCGCGTGCTGCCGCCGTGGCCCGGATTAGATACCCTCATCGCGCTGCGTAGCAATCACCCGCAATTACGCATCGCCTTCGTCGAAAGCGGCAACATTCACGACGGCATTCTCGCGCGCGTGACCGGTGCGACCATGCTGCTGCAGCGTCCGCTGACCCGCCAGGCCATCAGTGAAGCGCTCGCGCGCGCCGACGTCTAGGTCATGACCGGCGAATTTATGAATGGCGGCGGGCCGAGCACCGTGCAACTGGTGGCGAGCCTGCTGTTTGCCTGCGCAATCGCGCACACCTTTCTCACAGGTTATTTCCAGCACCTCGCTCATATCCAACCGAACCATGCCGGGCTCTGGCATCTGCTCGGCGAAGTGGAGACGGTGTTCGGGGTCTGGGCGCTGGCGTTGATCGCATTCATCGCCGCTTACGCGACGCCGCAGGACGCGATGCACTATCTGGAGAGCCGCAGCTATACCGAGCCGGCTTTCATCTTCGTCATCATGGTGATCGCGGCAAGCCGGCCGGTCCTCGATTTCGCCGGCGCGCTGTTGCAGGCGCTCGCCCGCCGATTGCCGATGGCGCAACCGAAGGCCTATTACTTCACTGTCCTGGCGATCGGGCCATTGCTCGGCTCGTTCATCACCGAGCCGGCGGCAATGACGCTTTCAGCGATGCTTCTGCGCGAACGCTATTTCAGCCAACAGGCACCGAACGCCTTCAAATATGCAACGCTCGGCGTTTTGTTCGTCAATATCTCGATCGGCGGAACGCTGACGCCCTTTGCGGCACCGCCGGTGCTTATGGTGGCGGAGCGTTGGAACTGGGACATGACGTTCATGTTGCAGACCTTCGGCTGGCGTGCGGCGTTGGCCGTCGTCACAAATGCCGCGGCCGTCGCGCTGCTTTTTCGGGCCTATCTCGGACAGTTGCCAGCGGCTCCGAGATCGCTCGCACGCGTCGAAACACCGTGGACGGTGATCGGCGTGCACCTTGCGTTTCTGGCCGGCGTCGTGATCGCCGGTCATTCGGTGGTGGTGTTCGGTGGACTTTTCCTATTCTTCCTCGGCTTCACCGAAGCCTACAAGCGCTATCAGAACCCGCTGATCCTGCGCGAGGGATTGCTGGTCGGCCTGTTCCTCGGCGGCCTCGTGGTGCTCGGCGCCATGCAGGACTGGTGGCTCGCACCGCTTATTTCGGGCCAGAGCGAAGTCGCGCTCTATTACGGCGCGACCGGACTAACCGCCTTCACCGACAACGCGGCGCTCACGTATCTCGGTTCGCTGGTCGATGGACTGTCGCCACAGGCGAAATATGCCCTGGTCGCCGGCGCCGGTACCGGTGGCGGCATGACCGTCATAGCCAATGCCCCCAATCCGGCTGGATTCGCGATCCTCAAGAACACTTTTGACGATGGCGCCATCAACCCAGTTTGGCTGGCCGTCGCTGCTACCCCACCAACGCTGACCGCGGTGGTGGCTTTTCAATTATTGCCCGGCTGAATCGACACAGTTTAGCCGCAAGCCGTTCAGTCGCAGTTCAGGCACGGAACCGTTATCATGCGTCGACGTTGTTCCCCGATCGCCCGGATAGCCGGCGCGAAGGCGGGAAGCCTGCCCCCATCCGGAGATAATCGATCATGAATTCCGCAAAATCGCGCCTGCTTGCTTGCACCGCCATAGCGGCGGCTCTCGGGGCCACCATGAGCGTCGCCTTGGCCGCCACGCCGGATGCGCCATTCGCGGCCGCGCCGAGCCGCCCGCA
>JAQSCR010000532.1:0-2074 GCA_029945495.1 Pseudolabrys sp.
CGCCTGCCCCAAAAGCGCGATGGCCGCGGCCATCGACGCCGGGTTGGCATTGTAGCTTTCGTCGATCAGCAGCGCGCTGCCGCCGGACACTGTCAGCGTCATGCGGGCGCCGCGGCCAACCGGCGCGCGCAACTGGCCGAGCGCGAGCGCGGCCAGCGCCAGATCGCTGCCGACGAGCGACACCGCCGCGAGCACCGCCAGCGAATTCATGACCAGATGGCGGCCGGGCGCGCCGAGCTTATAGGTGACGTCCTCGCCAAGGATGCTGGCATGCACGCACGATGAATCGGGCTTGAGCGCATGACGCACCAGCCGCGCCTCCGCCTCCGGGCTTTCGCCGAAGCTGACGATGCGTGCGACGTTGGCCGCCTTGGCAGCAGTGGCGAGCCGGTCATACTGGCTGTTGTCGCGGTTGATGATCGCCGCGCCGCCCGGCTCGATGCCAAAGAATATCTCGGCCTTGGCGTCGGCGATCTTTTCCAGCGTGCCGAAATATTCCAGATGCACCGCCTCGACCGTGGTGACGATGGCGACGTGCGGCCGCACCAATTGCGTCAGCGGCGTGATTTCGCCGGCGTGGTTCATGCCGATTTCGAACACCGCGTATTTCACATCGGCGGGGCAGCGGGCCAGCGACAGCGGCACGCCCCAGTGATTGTTGTAGGACGCGGCCGACGCGTGCGTCTCGCCATCTGCTGAAAGTGCGAGCCGGAGTGCTTCCTTGGTGCCGGTCTTGCCGACCGAACCGGTGACGGCGATGACCTTGGCTTGCGTGCGCTTGCGCGCCGCGCGCGCCAGATCGCGCAAGGCTTCCAATACATCGTCGACCAGCAGCAACGGCGCGTCGGCGGCAAACATCGCGCGCTTGTCCCGCGCCACCACCGCGACACCCGCGCCGGCTTTCAGCGCGCTGTCGACGAATTCGTGGCCATCACGGGCGTCGGTCAATGCGAAGAAAGCTTCGCCCTTGCTTAGACCGCGGCTGTCGATGGAAATGCCGGTGATATTTTGCGCGGGCGCGCCGGATATTTCGGCGCGCATCGCGGCAGCCATATCGGAGAGGGTCCAGAGGGCGGTCATGTACCAATCTCCCGCAACGCCGCCGCGACTGCGTCGTGATCGGAAAACGGCAGAACCTTGCCGCCGACGATCTGCCCGATCTCGTGACCCTTGCCGGCGATCAGCAGCACGTCGCCGGATTTCAATTCTTTAATCGCAGTCCGAATGGCTTGCGCGCGATCGCCGATTTCAATCGCTCCCGGCGCGGCGGCGAGAATGGCGGCGCGGATCGCGCCCGGCTCTTCACTGCGCGGATTGTCGTCGGTGACGATGACGCGGTCGGCATTGTCATGCGCGATGCGGCCCATGATCGGCCGTTTGCCGGTGTCGCGGTCGCCGCCGCAGCCGAACACGACAATCAGCCGGCCGCTGGCATAGGGACGCAGCGCGGCCAAAGCCTTCGCCAACGCGTCGGGCTTGTGCGCGTAGTCGATGAAGATCGGCGCGCCGTTGCGCGTGCCGGCGAGTTCCAGCCGCCCCTTGGCGCCGGTGAGTTTCTCGAGTGCTCCGAACACCCGCGCCGGCTCCGCGCCGGTCGCAATCGCCAATCCCGCCGCCACCGCCGCGTTCTGCACCTGAAAGCCGCCGACCAGCGGCAGCTTCACTTTGTATGTCTTGCCGCCATGCGCGATCTCGACAAGCTGCGCGAAACCGTCGATGGCGCCACCAACGAGTTTGATGTCGGCACCCTTTTCGCCGACGGTCATGATCTTCAGGCCGCGCTTTTCCGCCGCCGCGATCACCTGCCCGGCGTAACAGTCGTCGACATTGATGACAGCGGTGCCGCCGGGCGCGATCAGGTCCGAGAACAGCCGCAGCTTGGCGGCGAGATAAGCCTCCAAGGTCGGATGATAATCGAGGTGATCGCGCGACAGATTGGTGAAGGCGCCGGCGGCGATGCGCACGCCGTCGAGCCGGTGCTGGTCGAGACCGTGCGACGAGGCTTCCAGCGCCAGATGGGTGACGCCCTCGCCCGCCAGCCGATCGAGCGAACGATGCAACTCCACCGGATCGG
>JAQSCR010000532.1:2084-9613 GCA_029945495.1 Pseudolabrys sp.
TGGTGAGCGAACCGTATTCTTCGCCTTTGGGCGAGACCACGCCGACGGTGCCGATGCTGGCGGCTTGCAGGCCGAGCGCTGTCCAGATCTCGCGCGTGAACGCCGCGACCGACGTCTTGCCGCTGGTGCCGGTGACGGCGGCGATTGTTCCCGGCTGGCGCGGATAGAATTTTGCCGCGGCGAGCGACAGCGCCCGGCGAGCATTGGCGACCTGGATGAAGGCGACGGCGTCCGGCAAACCATCGGGGCGATGTTCGCCGACGATCGCCGCTGCGCCAGCGTCGACCGCCTTAAGTGCAAACGCCGCGCCGTCGGCTTTGTTGCCGGCGATGGCGACGAACAGGAAGCCCGGCTGCACCTTGCGGCTGTCGGCGGTCACGCCGGTGACGTCGATGGCGGACAAGCGCGCATCGATAGCGGCATCCGGCAAGAGATCGCGCAGTTTCACCGCGTCACCTTGTTGCTGACCAGAATCGCCTGATCCGCTTTGGGCATATCGAAACGCGGCTCGATGTCGAGCAAGGGCGCGATGCGCTCGATCACCTTGGCCGCCGTCGGACCGGCGTTCCAGCCGGCGGTGGCATAGCCGAACGTTCCCTTAGTCGCCTGCGGTTCGTCGAGCATGATGAGCAGCATGTATTGCGGTTTGTCGGCCGGCAGGATGGCCATGAAATCCGTCATCAATTTGGTCTTGGAATAGCGGCCGTTGACGACCTTTTCCGCCGTGCCGGTCTTGCCGCCGATGTAATAGCCCTTGACGTTGGATTCCTTGGCGCTGCCGACTTCGGCGTTAAGCCGCATCAGATAGCGCATCTTGACGCTGGTCTCGGGCTTGAGCACCTGCGTGGCAAGCTTCAGCGCTTCTTCGCGGCTGCGCTTGAGAAAGGTCGGCGGGATCAGCAGACCGCCATTGACCGTGGCGGCAACGCCCATCACCGCCTGCAACGGCGCGACCGACAGGCCGTGGCCGAAGGCGATCGTCACGGTGTTAAGTTCACCCCAGTTCTTCGGGACGATCGGCTCGGCGCTTTCCGGCAATTCGGTGCGCAGACGATCGAGCTGGCCCATCTTCTTGAGGTAGGCCTTGTGATAGGCAACGCCGAGCGACAGCGCCAGTTTGGCGGTGCCGATGTTCGACGAATGCGTGAAAATTTCCGGGATCGTCAGCACGCGGTTGGTGGCGTGATAATCGTGGATGGTGAACTTACCGTAGCGCAGCGAGCCGCGGGCGTCGAATTTCGTATCGAGATTCATGCGGCCCGAGTCGAGGCCCATCGCCAGCGTCAGCGCCTTGAACGTCGAACCCATTTCATAGACGCCGGTGGTGAGCTGGTTGAGCCGCGCCGGATCCTTGGGATTGCCCGAAATATTCGGATCGAAATCCGGCTCCGACACCATGGCGACGATTTCGCCGGTGTTGACATTGACGACCAGCCCGGACGCCGCCTTGGCGCTGAATTTTTCGCGCGCCTTCACCAGTTCGTCGCGCATCGCGAACTGTACGCGCAGATCGAGCGCCAGATTGACCGGGCGCTGCAATCGGTCGGTGGCCAGCCCCGCCATGTGCAGCGCGGCGAGGCCCTGGTTGTCGAGCCATTTTTCGATGCCGGCGATGCCCTGGTTATCGACATTCACCAGGCCGATTTCGTGCGAGACCGTCGGGCCGTTCGGATAGACGCGCTTGTTCTCGCTCAGGAAGCCGACGCCGGGAATGCCGAGGCGGTGAATTTCCTGCTGCTGCTTCGGCGTGATCTCGCGCTTGAGCCAGACGAAGCCGCGCTTCGACGACAGGCGCTCGCGCACTTCGGTGGCGTCGAGATCGGGCATCACCGCGGTGAGCAGTTCGACCGCCTCGTCGACGTCGATCAGCTTGCGCGGCTCGGCGAACAACGACGGCGTCTTGACGTCGGTGGCGATGATCAGGCCGTTGCGATCGAGAATATCGGGGCGCGAGGTGGCGATCGCGTCCTGCGCCACGCTGCGGCGCGCGCCGTGGCCGTCGCTGACCGCCGCGAACATCACCAGACGCAGCGCGATGACGCCATAGATGCCGACGAAAGCGACGATGGCGAGGCCGAGCCGCGCCTTGGCCTTGACGTTGCGGTCGACGTCGCGGCCATAGAGCAGCGAGCGCAAAACGCGCTGCCAGCGCGCCTCGCCCGGCTTCGGCTTGATCGATGGGGTGACGACGCTCATCGGGCCCCCTTCGGCGCCGGCACGCTGCCGGTCGTTTCGGGGGACGATGGCGCGAGGATGGTGGCGATCGGATCGGCGGCCGGCGGCGGCGGCACCGGACGCTCGGGAAGTGCGTCGAAGGTATCGAATTGCGTGGCGGCGACAGCCTTGAGTTTCAAATGGCGCTCGGCCAGGCCCTGAATGCGGTCCGGCGTATCGAGCCGCGCCCATTCGGCGCGCAGCCGCGCGATGACGTCGCGCTCGCGGCGCAATTCATTGCCGATCTTGGCGACGCGCTCGGCCTGCAGCGTCGAATCGAACTTGATCTTGTAGACGAACGACGCCGACAGGATCAGCACCGCGATCACCAATATGTTGATGAGACGCATGCCCTAGCGCCCCTTCATCACGTCGTCGAGCGACGGCAGCCGCGGCAGCAGATCGGACAGGTCGGCGTCATGCGCCGGGGCGTCGGTGCGCTCGGCAGCGCGCAGCTTGGCCGAACGGGCGCGCGGATTGCGCGCGTTCTCTTGCGCATCGGCGACGACGGGGCGCTTGGTCAAGGTCGTGAAGCTGGCGGGGAGTTGCGCGACTTCCGGCAGATGCCGCGAACCGCCACGCGCCTCTCCGCGCGAGACGAGATACGATTTGACGATGCGGTCTTCGAGCGAATGAAACGACACCACGACCAGACGGCTGCCGGCCTTGAGAATGCGTTCGCTGGCGGCAAGCGCACCGCCCAATTCGCCGAGTTCGTCGTTGACGAAAATACGCAAAGCCTGGAACGTGCGCGTCGCCGGGTGGATCTCGTTCGGCTTGGCGCGCACCACCGAGCCAACGATGCGCGCCAGCGCCGCGGTGGTCGTGATCGGCGCCTCGGTGCGCGCCTTGACGATGGCGCGGGCGACGCCGCGCGAATGGCGCTCCTCGCCGAGCAGGAAAATGATATTGGCGAGATCGCGCTCGTCGGCCGCCGCGACGACGTCGGCGGCGCTCGGGCCGTCGTTACTCATGCGCATGTCGAGCGGGCCGTCGAGGCGGAAGGAAAAGCCGCGTTCCGGGCGGTCGAGCTGCATCGAGGACACGCCGACGTCGAGCACGACGCCATCGACCTGCTCCGCGCCGCATTGGCGGGCGACGTCATCGAGATTGGAAAAACGGTCTTCGACCAGAGTGAGCCGGCCTTGCGCCGCCAGCACCAGGTCAAAACCGCTCGCGATCGCGGTCTGGTCGCGGTCGATGCCGATCACCCGACAGTCGGCGGCGGCGAGCATCGCCGCGCTGTAGCCGCCGGCGCCGAAGGTGCCGTCAATATAAATGCCGCCGGCGCGCAGGTTCAGGAAGTCGAGCGCCGGCCCGCCGAGCACGGGAATGTGCCGGGCCGCGCTGCCAGCTTTATCGCCAAGGTCGCGCCCCGCCGTCATGCGGACGCCTGCAAAAGTTCCATTCCCGTGGACGCGGCTGCGCACGGGCCGCGCGGCCGCATTTGGCGAGCGCGGAGCGATTCGCCAACCGGATTTGGGCTCAAAATGGCGCTCATTGGCGGCGCAACTCGCGGTCCTGGATGAGAGATCGTGGGATACCATGGATATTACGGGCGTCAGAAAAGTGGCCTTGGAATGACCCCAGCCCCGCCGCCCCGCGAGGGCGCCGGTGCTTCGTGCGGAAGCCATTAAGCCACTCTTAAACTTAAGGATTTGTTTCTGCGGGCGAGCTGCGCGGCGGTGCGGGTTGATTTCCGCCCCGGCAAGGCCGAATGATGCGGCGTCGCTCCCTTTTTGCCCTCAAATAGCGGTTAAGTCCCGGCCATGGCAGTGTTTCAGCCGGATTCCTTCATTATCGCCGACGTGGTGCCCTCGCCCAACCTGGACGAGCGCGCCGATGGCCGGCCGCCCGACATGATTCTTCTGCATTATACCGGCATGAAGACCGGCGAATCCGCCTTGCAGCGGCTGTGCACCCGCGAGAGCAAGGTCTCCGCCCACTATGTGGTGTTCGAGAGCGGCCGCATCGTCCAATGCGTGCCGGAGGACAAGCGGGCCTGGCACGCCGGCGTCTCTTCCTGGGCCGGCGAAGCCGACATCAATTCGCGCGCCATCGGCATCGAGATCGTCAATCCGGGCCACGAGTTCGGCTACGCCGACTTTCCGTTGCGCCAGATCGCGGCGGTCATTTCGCTGTGCAAGTCGATCTTCACCCGGCGCGGCCCGTTCAGCGCCGACCGCGTGCTGGCGCATTCGGACGTCGCGCCCTCGCGCAAGCAGGACCCGGGCGAGAAGTTCCCGTGGGAGCTGTTGAGCGAATCCGGCGTCGGCCATTGGGTGCGCGCGGCGCCGCTCAATCTCGACGGCGTCACCATTCACCCCGGCGACCATGGCGAGGCGGTGACGCGGCTGCAACGAACTTTACGCAACTATGGCTACGGCATTACCGATACCGGCGTTTATGACGACGCCACCCGCGACGTGGTCGCGGCGTTTCAGCGGCATTTCCGCCCGGCCCGCGTCGACGGCGTCGCCGACCCGTCGACGCTGTTGACGCTGCGGGCGCTGATCGAAACCCGGCCCAAACCGCTTGTTTAATTGCGCATGATCTAATCCGACCTTCCTTCGCCCGCCGAAGCGGGCTTCGCGAAGGCGGGAAACCGGTTCCCACTTTTCGGGATCATGCGCTACGCGGCGCGTCCGCAATAGGCTTCAAGGCGATAGCCATCCGGGTCGATGGCGAAAGCAGCGTAATAGTTGGCGCCGTAATCTTCGCGTAACCCCGCTTTGCCATTGTCGCGCCCGCCGCTCGCCAGCGCCGCGGCGTGGAATTCATCGACGCTTTTGCGCGTCGGCGCGGCAAAGCAGATGTGCAGTCCCGACCCTTCATCCGGCGGCACCGGACGCGGCGTGACGGCGATCCAGAGCGCGACGGCGTCGCGGCCATAGCCGAGCGATGTGTCGCCTTCGCTCAGGCAGGTATAGCCCAACGGCTTGAGAACGGCGTCGTAAAAGCGGCGCGTACGCTTGATATCGCGAACGCCAAACGAGATATGGTCGAGCATAGTCACTCCTTCGGTTGGGAAAATCCTTACGCCGCGCGGCGAACCTTGAATTCGGATTGCAGCCGCCACGTCGCGCCGTCATCGACCGAGCGCTCGCCCAGCCAGCGAAACGCGTTCGGCGCAATATCGGTGAAGGTCCAGCGCAACAGCGCGCCCGACTCGGTCTTACCGAGCTGAACGATGTCGCGCCCCTGCGCACGGCCGATCTGGCGCGTGTAGAGTTGCTTCAGCGGATCGTTCCAGAGGATGTGCCAGGCGTCGATGCCGGGGTCGTAGACCCGCAACGTCGTGCCATGAAAAATGCCCGGCAGAATCCAGACGTCCTGAATGGCGCGGCCCTCAAGCACCCAGCCGAAATAGATTTCGCCGCCGCCGTTATGCTGCGTGCCGTCGTCTCTGTTGACCACGGCATCAAACGTCCAATCGCCGATCAGCCAGCCATACAGGCCCATTTTATCGGCGCGGTCGCTCGCCGGGCCGGCGGCCTTGAGGACATTGAGGAAAGCGGAACTTTGCGCGGCCATGGCGGATCCTCCTTACGTTGCGGCCCCCCGGACTAACGCGCCACGGCGGCGTCCGGCTTGGGAAAAATTGCTACGCCGCGCCACGCCATTTCGCTTCGGGCGAAGACGCATTATGTTTAGGGAATGACGGTGACAGCGCAGGAACTCGCGTCGGGCCCAGGCTGGCGGGTCGTCGACGTCATTTGCGAAAACGGCCCGCATGACCGGCGGTTCGAGGAGCAGCACGCGAATGTTTCAATCGCCGCGGTGACGCATGGCACGTTCCAGTATCGCACCCGGCAAGGCTCCGCCGTGCTCGTCCCGGGCGCCGTGCTGCTCGGCAACGCCGGCGCCTGTTTCGAATGCGGTCACGATCACGGCCACGGCGATCGCTGTCTCGCTTTCCATGTCACGCCGGAATTTCTCGAAAATGTTGCAAGCGGCGTCGCCGGAGCGCGGCGCTCGTCCTTTTCGGTTTCCAGTCTGCCGCCATTGCGACAATTGATGCCGATGCTCGCAGACGCCGAGGCCGCGCGCGACAATCGCGACAGCGGCGCCTTCGAGGAATTGGCGTTGCGGCTGGCCGGCGCGGTGACCGCGCTGCTGACGCAGGAAAGCCGGACGGTCCGGCAGCCCCATCACCGCGACGAGCAGCGCATAAGCGCGGCGGCGCGGCGGATCGAGCAACACGCCGATGAACCTTTATCTCTGTGCGATCTCGCGCGCGACGCGGGCTTGAGCCCGTATCATTTCTTGCGCACGTTCCGGCAAGTCGTGGGCATGACGCCGCACCAGTTCATCCTGCACACGCGGCTGCATCGCGCCGCCGTGCGGCTGCGGCGCACCGACGACGCCATTTCGAGCGTCGCCTACGATGCCGGCTTCAACGATCTGTCGACCTTCAACCGCCGCTTCCGTCGCCTGATGGGCGCAAGTCCCGGCGTCTATCGCGCGCGCCAGTCACGCGCCTAGCGACTGCGGAATCATGTTCGGGATCACGCTTTTTTATTTTGCGCATGATCTTGTCCGAAAACCGGTTCCCACTTTTCGGGATCATGCGCCCAATCGCCACGGCGCGTGGCCGAAGCGCTCCTGCAAGAATTCCAGAAACACCGCGACGCGCGGCAGCCGGTGGCGTCCGTTCGGATAGATCGCCGACAGCGGAAACGGCTCGACGTGATGCACGTCGGTCAGCAGCGCCACCAGTTCGCCGCTGCGCAGCGGCGAGCCGACGATGACATCGGACAGGCGAACGATGCCGGCGCCCTCGATCGCCAGCCGGAGCGCCGCTTCGGCGTCGTCGGTGGTGACGCGCGGCCGCACGTCGACGACATCGATGCCGCTGCGCGTCTTGAACGGCCAGCGGTTGAGGCCGGGACCGGCGACAACGATGCAATCGTGGCCTCGCAGGTCGGCGGCGACCTGCGGCGTGCCGCGGCGGGCGAGATAGGCCGGCGCCGCGCAGATCACGCGCTGCAGGTCGGCGAGCTTGCACTGGACGAACGGGCCTTCCGGGATATGGCCGGAGCGCACGGCTATGTCGGATTGTTCGTCGATCAGGTCGACCAGCCGGTCGGTGATCGACAGGTCGACGTCGATTTCCGGATAGCGCGCCAGGAAATCGGCCAGCGCCGGGGTCAGTTGATGCAGGCCGAAGGCGGTGCCGGCATTGATCCGCAGCTTGCCGCGCGGCGCGCCGCGCACGCGCGCCACCTCGGCCTCGGCCTCCTCGATATCGGCGACGATGCGCCGGGCGCGCGCCAGGAAGGTTTCGCCTTCGGGCGTCAGCGCCTAACGGCATG
>JAQSCR010000533.1 GCA_029945495.1 Pseudolabrys sp.
GTGCTTTTAAGGGACGAAAGCGCCCCTCCTTGGCTATTCAACCCCTGCCGGACCTAAAGTGATCGACCATGGCCAAACGAAAAACCGTCAAATCCACCAAGAAGACCGCAAAAGCCGCCCCTGCGCGCAAATCCGCCGCTAAAAAGGCGAAAAAACCAGCCGCGAAGGCGCAAAAGGCCAAGCCACAGCAGGCCGATGCCGCGCCAAGCGCCAAGGGTAAATGGGTCTATGCCTTCGGCGGCGGCAAGGCCGAGGGCAAGCCGCAGATGCGCAATCTGCTAGGCGGCAAGGGCGCAGGCCTCGCGGAAATGGCGAACCTGGGCCTGCCGGTACCGCCGGGCTTCACCATCACCACGGAAGTCTGCACCTATTATTACGCCAACAAGCAGCAGTATCCGAAGGAAATGAAGGCGCAGGTCGACAAGGCGCTGACGCAGGTCGGCAAAATCACCGGCAAGATTTTCGGCGACAAGGTCAATCCGCTGCTCGTTTCGGTGCGCTCCGGCGCGCGCGCGTCGATGCCGGGCATGATGGATACCGTGCTCAATCTCGGCCTCAACGACGAAACCGTCGAAGCTTTGGCGAAGAAATCCGGCGACCGCCGTTTCGCCTATGACAGCTATCGCCGCTTCATCACCATGTATTCCGACGTCGTGCTCGGCGTCGGCCACGAACATTTCGAGGAGTTGCTCGACATCCACAAGGAGCGTCAGGGCTACAGTCTCGACACTGATCTCACCGCCGACGACTGGGCGGACCTGGTCGTGAAATACAAGAAGCGCGTCAAGGACGAGCTCGGCCAAGGCTTCCCGCAGGATCCGCACGCGCAGCTGTGGGGCGCGATCGGCGCGGTGTTCGGCTCGTGGATGAACCAGCGCGCCAATACCTATCGCCGCCTGCATAACATTCCGGAAAGCTGGGGCACCGCCGTCAACGTGCAGGCGATGGTGTTCGGCAATATGGGCGAGACGTCGGCCACCGGCGTCGCCTTCACCCGCAATCCGTCGACCGGCGAGAAGAAACTCTACGGCGAATTCCTCATCAACGCGCAGGGAGAGGACGTCGTCGCCGGCATCCGCACGCCGCAGGAAATTTCCGAAGCCGCGCGCCTGGAGGCCGGCTCCGACAAGCCGTCGATGGAAGCCACGCTGCCGAAGGCCTATGCCGAGCTGACGCGCATCTACAACGCGCTCGAGCGGCATTACCGCGACATGCAGGATCTCGAATTCACGGTCGAGCAGGGCAAGCTGTGGATGCTGCAGACCCGATCCGGCAAGCGCACCGCCAAGGCGTCGCTGCGCATCGCGGTCGAACTCGCCAATGAAGGCCTCATCAGCAAGAACGAAGCGGTGCTGCGCGTCGATCCGCTGTCGCTCGACCAATTGCTGCATCCGACCATCGATCCGAAGGCGCATCGCCATGTGATCGCGACCGGCCTGCCGGCTTCGCCCGGCGCTGCCACCGGCGAAATCGTCTTCTCGTCCGACGAAGCCGCGCAGCTCAAGTCAGACGGCCGCAAGGTCGTGCTGGTGCGCGTCGAAACGTCGCCGGAAGACATTCACGGCATGCACGCGGCCGAGGGCATTCTCACCACGCGCGGCGGCATGACCTCGCACGCTGCCGTCGTCGCGCGCGGCATGGGCAAGCCCTGCGTCTCCGGCGCCGGCCAGATCCGCGTCGATTACGCCGCCGGCACCATGGTGGCGGGCGGCAAGACCTTTCGGAAGGGCGACTACATCACCGTCGACGGCTCCACCGGGCAGGTGCTGGAAGGCAAGGTCAACATGATCGAGCCGCAGCTGTCGGGCGAGTTCTCGACCCTGATCGGCTGGGCCGACAAAGTGCGCAAGCTCGGCGTGCGCGCCAATGCCGACACGCCGACGGACGCGAAAGCCGCCGTGCGTTTCGGCGCCGAAGGCATCGGCCTGTGTCGCACCGAGCATATGTTCTTCGAAGGAGAGCGCATCCAGGCGGTGCGCGAGATGATCCTGTCCGACGACGAGCCGTCGCGCCGCACCGCGCTCGCCAAGCTGTTGCCGATGCAGCGTGCCGATTTCGTCGAGCTGTTCGAGATCATGGATGGCCGCCCGGTCACCATCCGTCTGCTCGATCCGCCGCTGCACGAATTCCTGCCGCATGGCGACGCGGAAATCGCCGAAGTTGCCGCCGCCATGGGCGTCGAGGTCAGGAAGATCGCCGACCGCGCGCGTGAGCTGCACGAATTCAATCCGATGCTCGGCTTCCGCGGCTGCCGCATCGCCATCGCCTATCCGGAAATCGCCGAGATGCAGGCGCGCGCCATTTTCGAGGCGGCGGCCGATGTCGGCAAGCGCACCGGCAAGCGGGTGCATCCGGAAGTGATGGTGCCGCTGATCGCGACCCGCGCCGAATTCGATCTGGTCAAGGCGCGCATCGACGCCATGGCCGCGGCGGTGACCAAGGAAACCGGCGCCAAGCTGACTTACGACGTCGGCACCATGATCGAGCTGCCGCGCGCCTGTCTGAAGGCCGGCGAGATCGCCGAGACCGCGGAGTTCTTCTCGTTCGGCACCAACGACCTGACGCAGACCACGTTCGGCATTTCGCGCGACGACGCGGCGAGCTTCCTCGGCTTCTACACCGCGCGCGGCATCCTGACGTCCGATCCGTTCGTGTCGATCGACCGCGAGGGCGTCGGTGAACTGGTCAAGATCGGCATCGAGCGCGGCCGCAAGGTGCGCCCGAAATTGAAGGTCGGCATCTGCGGCGAACATGGCGGCGACCCGGCTTCGGTGGCGTTCTGCCACGAGGCCAAGCTCGATTACGTGTCGTGCTCGCCGTTCCGCGTGCCGATCGCGCGGCTATCGGCCGCGCAGGCGGCGCTTGGCAAAACGGCGGCAAGCCAGGCATGACCCGGACCATGACCACCGAACGGATCTTCATCGTCTATACGCTCGTCGTCGGCCTCGCGGTCGGCGGCGTGCTGGTGCTGGTGCCGCAGAGTCGCACCATCGGCCTGGAGCCCTATTTCTGGGTGCTGATCGCATTGGCACTGTTCGAGGCGGTGGCTTATGCCTGGCCCGGCCGCACGCCGGGGCCGCTGATCTCGATGCCGGCCCGCGTTATCGGCTTCGTCATCGCGCTGGCGCTGATGTATTTCATCCCGGTCGCTGCCGGCATCGAAGTGAAAAACTTCTAGACGGCGACTTTGGCGAGGAAGTCCTCGACCTCGAGCCGCAGATTGCCGACCGCGGCTTCCACCGTCTGCGAAGCGTCGCGCACGACATCGGCCGACACCCGCGTCTCGCTCGCGGCGCCAACCACCTCGCTCAAAACTTCGACGACGTGACCGGAGCCTTTCGCCGCGCTGGCGACGTTGTGCGAGATTTCGCCGGTCGCCGAGCTCTGCTCCTCGACCGCGGCGGCCACCGCGGTGGTGTATTGGTTGATCTCGTGCATGCGGCCGGCAATCTTGCGAATGGCCTCGACCGCGCCGCCGGTTGATTGCTGCACGGCCAGGATGTGGCTGGCGATTTCCTCGGTCGCCTTGGCGGTCTGCACCGCCAGCGATTTCACTTCCGCGGCGACCACCGCGAAACCGCGGCCGGCCTCTCCGGCGCGCGCCGCCTCGATGGTGGCGTTGAGCGCCAAGAGATTGGTCTGCCCGGCGATGTCGCGGATCAGCTTGACGACGTCGCCGATCTTCTGCGCGCCGGCGGCAAGGCCGGCGATCTCGCTGTCGGTCGATCTGGCTTCGTCGGTCGCCAGCCGGACGATGTCGCTGGTCTGCGTGAGCTGGCGGCTGATCTCGGAAATCGACTGCGACAATTCCTCGGCAGCGACCGCGGCGGTCTCGACATTGGCGCTGGCTTCATTGAACGCCTGCACCGCGCCGTCGGCGCGCTGCGAAGTCTTGTCGGACGAGCCGATCAGGCTGTCGGCGGTCGCGCGCATGGCGGTGGCGCTACCGCTGACGCGCGACAGCAATTGCTCGACCAGCGGCCGGAACGAGGCGATCGCCGCTTCGACGGCGGCGCGGCGCTGTTCATGATCGAGAATCGCGGCGCGTTCTTCCTCGGCGCGGCGCTGTTCGGTGACGTCCTCGTGGGTCGAAACCCAGCCGCCGTCCGGCAGCGGTTCGTTCTTGTTCAGAACAATGCGGCCGTCGCTCGCCGCCACGTAATTCGGCGTGCTGTTCCGTTTGCCGATGCCGTCGAGGATTCGCTTGCAATAGGCATCGACGTCGGTCGTCAGCAGGCCGGTGTCGACGCGATGCTGGATCAACTCGTGCAGCGAACAGCCCGGCTTCACGATCTCCGGCGACAACTTGTACATGTCGAGATAGCGCTGATTCAGCAAGGTGATGCGGCCGTGCGCATCGAACATGCTGAGGCCCTGCGACATATTGTTGAGCGCGGCCGACAGCCGCCGGTTCTGCGCACCCCGGCGCCGCAACATAACCGCGATCAACAGCAGCGCCGCGAGGCCCAGGCCCAGCAATAGCGGAGCATGGCTGGCCAGTGTGGTAGCGACGTCCTGAAGGGGCATGCCGGCTCGCTGGTAAGGATCCACCGGCATAGTGAGCACCAGCGATTGCGATATGGTTAATTATAACGTCGAAAAGGTTGCGGCCGGGTCGGCGAGCAACCGCTGCGAGGCCTGCGGCATTAGCGCATTCTCAAGGTTAACCACCCCATAACGAAACCTGTCGCATTGTCCGCGTCGGGACGGCTTTCGCCGTCGTTCGTTGTGGTGTTGTGTGAGCAGAGTCAGTCACAGGTCAGTAAAGCGCCGTCGGCGCGGTTTGGCGTCGTCGCGGCTGGTGCGAACCGGGCTGGGCGCGCTGGCGATCGCGCTGCTGCCCAATGCCATCGGCTTCCAGGATCTGGGCGCGCTGCTGGCGCGTCAGCCGGCGGTCGCCGAGCGTGCGCGGGAGCACCTGATCGCCTCGCCCTTCGGCACCATTCACGCCGCCATGTTCTCGATGCCGCGCCCGGTCGGCACCGCGATCCCGCCGCCGCCGCTCTATGCGCTGGCGAATTTTGATCCCGGCGATATTGCCGGCTCGATCGGCGCGCAGCCGCTCGGCGATCCGAACGCGCCGCTGCGGTTCCCGACCGTCAACCGCAAAGGCAAACGCGACTCGCTTGCCTCGCGCGCGCGCGCGCCGATGCCGCCGTTGCCGCACATCGACGTCGCATCGGCGCCGTCCGCCGACGTCACGCAAAAGGCGCAAGACCGTATCCACGACCGCATCCCAGACCGCTTCGACGCCGCGCAGCCGGTCGATCTGTCGCCGCGCCCGGCAAAGCCGGCCTCGCAGGTTTTCAAGAATCAGGAGATCGACGCCGAGGATGTCTACTTCGACGCCGATCCGCTGATGGCAAAGCGCGAACGCATCGCGCCGTGGGCGCCGGGCGAAGCGCCGGTCATCCTGGCTCTGGTCGATCCCGACATCAAACAATCGGCGATTGCGCCGCCACAGCCGGGCGCCATTGCGCAAGAAGGCCAGAGCATCGCCAGCAAAGGCGTGGTGACCGGCGTCGATGCGCACCCGCGTTCGCCGGCCGAGCGGCTGAAGCTTGCCGGCGCGGCGCGCGTCAAAGCCGAGAAGTGTCTCGCCAACGCCATCTATTTCGAAGCGCGCGACGAGCCGGTGCGTGCGCAGATCGCGGTCGCGCAGGTCGTGCTGAACCGGACCTTCTCGCCGTATTATCCCAACGACGTGTGTGGCGTCGTCTATCAGAACGACCATCGCCGTCTGGCGTGCCAGTTCACCTTTGCCTGCGACGGCAAATCGAAGGCGATCACCGAGCCGGATGCCTGGGAGCGGGCCGAGAGGATCGCGCGCGACACGCTCGACGGTAAATTGTGGATGCCGGATGTCGCCAAGTCGACGCACTATCACGACGATTGGGCGCATCCGAACTGGGTGCGCGAGATGAAGAAGATGGACAAGCTCGGCGGGCTGATCTTCTACCGGCCGCGCAACTGGGGCGACGGCGCCGACGAGCCGAGCTGGGGCAACGCTAAGACCACGGCGGCTGAGGTCAAAAAGCTGTGACTTGTCGGGCCGGGCGGCCCGGCGCCGCCGTCGCGCGGAACCCGCATTTTGCCGATAAAGCCTGCGATTTCGGCCCTGGGGGCGCCGCCGAGCCATGCGCGGGGTAAATGACTTCGATCACGAATATTCGTTTCAGAACAGGTCGCGAACACACTATGTTCCGCGTCCTGGCGCGCGATCTGTCGCGCGATTCTTTAAGTAGCCCATACCAGCGGAGCGACCCTATGCCGATGCCAGCCGCCGCGCAGAAGTCGGCCCAAGGATCTCCCCAAAGATCGCCCCTTGCCACCTGGCGCACGCCGTTGGTGATCATGGTCTGCGGCTGTCTGATCGCGATGATCGGCTTCGGCCCGCGTTCGGCGCTGGGCTTTTTCCTGACGCCAATGTCGCAGGCCAATCATTGGGGCCGCGAAGTCTTCGCCATGGCGCTGGCGATCCAGAATCTGTTGTGGGGGGTCGGGCAACCTTTTGCCGGCGCCATCGCCGACAAATACGGCACCAACTGGGTGCTGTCGTTCGGCGCGATCCTTTACGCCGCCGGCATCGGCCTGATGGGCTACTCGACGACGCCGGGCAGTCTCGATCTGACCGCCGGCGTGCTGATCGGCTTCGGGCTTTCCGCGTGTTCGTTCACCATCGTCATTGGCGGCTTCGGCAAATTGTTGCCGGAGGAATGGCGCTCCATTGCTTTTGGTGTCGGCACCGGCGCCGGCTCGTTCGGCCAGTTCCTGTTCTCGCCGCTCGGCGTCTATCTGATGCACTTGTACGGCTGGCAGATGGCGCTGGTGATCTTCAGCGGCGTTCTGCTGCTGATTCTGCCGTTGTCGATGGCGCTGGCGACACCGCGCCGTGCGCCCGGCGCGCCGGCGCCGCTCGCGACTCAATCGGTGAAGCAGGCGCTGACCGAAGCGTTCGGCCACCGCTCCTATATCCTGCTGGTGATCGGCTTCTTCACCTGCGGCTTTCAGCTTGCCTTCGTCACCGTGCATCTGCCGTCTTATCTGATCGACCGCGGCATGTCGGCGGAAGTCGGCGGCTGGACGCTCGCCGTCATCGGCCTGTTCAACATCGTCGGTTCGCTGACCTCGGGTTATCTCGGCAACCGCATGCCGAAGCGCTATATCCTGTCGATCATTTACGCCTCGCGCGCGCTGTCGATCGCCGTGTTCATCATGATGCCGGCGTCGACCACGGCGACGCTGATTTTCGGCGCGGTCACCGGCCTGCTGTGGCTGTCGACGGTGCCGCCGACCTCGGCCCTCGTGGCGCTGATGTTCGGGACGCGCTGGATGACCATGCTGTTCGGCTTTGCCTTTTTCAGCCATCAGGTCGGCGGTTTCCTCGGCGTGCTGCTTGGCGGCATCGTGTTCGAGCGCTGGGGATCGTACGATCCGGTGTGGTGGCTGTCGGTGTTCTTCGGCGTCCTGTCGGCGCTGATCAACCTGCCGATCGTCGAGAAGCCGGTGCTGCGCCCGGCGGCGCAGCCGGCTTAAAACAGTTGCGCGGGGGCCTGTCCCCGCGCCATGAATGCTCTCGAATTGCAAGGGAGCAGGGCCGGTGACGACATTCAAGGCGATGGTGGTTGAGAAGACGGACAGCGGCACCAGGGCCGCTCTGGCCGATTTCGACGAAGCCAATCTGATGGACGGCGACGTCACCGTCCGGGTCGAATATTCATGCGTCAATTACAAGGATGGCCTCGCGCTTACCGGCAAGGCGCCGGTGGTGCGGCGTTTCCCGATGATCGCCGGCATCGACGTCGCCGGCACGGTCGAAAGCTCCAGCCACGCCGCCTGGAAGGCCGGCGACAAGGTCATCCTCAACGGCTGGGGTCTGGGTGAAAGCCATCTCGGCGCCTATGCCGAAAAGGCCCGGGTGAAAGGCGACTGGCTGGTTCGCCTGCCGTCGAGCATGAGCGCGCGCGAGGCGATGGCCATCGGCACCGCCGGCTACACCGCCATGCTGTCGGTGATCGCCCTGGAAAGGCATGGCCTCACGCCGGCCAGCGGCCCCATCGCCGTTACCGGCGCTGCCGGCGGCGTCGGTTCGGTCGCGATCGCGCTGCTGAGCAAGCTCGGTTTCACGGTCAACGCGGTGACCGGCCGCGCGGCGGAAGCGGACTATCTTAAGAGCCTCGGCGCGTCCGAGATCGTCGAGCGCGCCGCGCTGACCGGGCCGGTCAAGATGCTGGCCAAGGAACGCTGGGCCGGCGGCATCGACGCCGTGGGTTCCACGACGCTCGCCAACCTTCTGTCGATGACCCGCTATGGCGGCGCGGTGGCCGCCTGCGGCCTGGCCGGCGGTATGGACCTGCCGACCTCGGTCGCGCCGTTTATTTTGCGCGGGGTGTGTCTTTACGGCATCGACTCGGTGATGTGCCCGCTGCCCCGCCGGCAAGAGGCGTGGAAAAGGCTCGAAACCGACCTCGACCGCCCCAAATTAGCCGCCATGACCCGGGAAATCGGCCTTAACGACCTGCCGGACGTCGCCGCCGCCATCGTCGCCGGCCAGGTCCGTGGCCGGGTTGTGGTCAAAATCGGGTAAACGGCGTTCAGGATTTGGCGACTTTCGTTAGGCATACTCGGTTTAGACTTTAAAAACGGGCTTGAGCCCGCGTAAACTAGTGGCGTCAGTCGGAGTTGTTGCGATGTTGCGTATGGGTGCGTGTCTGATCGGCCTGTTGGCCGCGGTTCCCGCCATGGCCGGCGAAATGACCGCCGAAGAGGCGCGCCGTTTCGTCATCGGCAAGACCTTCAGCTACAACTGCTTCGAAGGCACGCGCGGCCAGGGCCGCGTGCATGCTGACGGCTCGGTGGTCGGCTCCATCCAATTCCAAGGCTCCGGCAAGGTGCGCTACGCCGCGCTGCCGGCCAATACGTTGCAGGTCAAGGGCGGGTCGGTGTGTGCGTCGATGCGCGGCCTGCCGATCGAGCCGTGCTTCAACCTGACGAAGATCGACGATCACAGCTTCCGCGGCGCGATCTCGGGTCTTGGATTTGCCTATTGCGAATTCACCCGCCGCACGGTGCGCGCCAGCGCATCCGGCAACGACAGCGGCCAGCCGCTCGGCCTGCGTCCGTCGCTCGCGTCAAGCAGCAACTAGGCTTTCGCCTCACTCTTCGCCGGAAAGATCATGCACGTCGTGGTGGCGTGCGCGTAGAGTTTTCCGGAGGCATCTTTCAAATCGCCTTCCGATGTCGCCACCGTGCGGCCGCGATGAATGATGCGGCCTTCGGCGCGCACCGGGCCGACATTCTTGGTCAGCCCGCGCACCAGATTGAGTTTCAGCTCGAGCGTGGTCCACGCATCGCCCTTGTGCAGCGTCGTGAAGATCGCACAGCCGAGCGCGGAATCCAGCAGCGTCGCGGCAAAGCCGGCATGCACGCTGCCGATCGGATTGTAGTGCCGCAGGCCCGGCACGCCTTCGAAGACGGCGCGGCCGGGCTCGGCAACGATCAGATGAAAGCCCATCAACTCGGCGATCGGCGGCTGCGGCAGCGCGCCCGACGCCATGGCGTTGAGGAAGCCGAGCCCGTCATAGGATTTGAGAATCTCGGGGCTCACCACG
>JAQSCR010000534.1 GCA_029945495.1 Pseudolabrys sp.
GGGACCATCGACTTTTTGACTCCGGCCTCGTCCACGGCGGGTTTGTGCGAATCCTTCGCCGATCTCGCCGCTGAGGAAGCCATTTCGGAAGCCAGCATTGGTACGCGCGGCAGTTTTCCCGGCCCCCTCTTCCTTGCCGTGCCGCCGATCGAGATCGAGTGGCCGCAGCGCATCGAAGTCGGCGCGCGCTCGGGCAGCAACGACAAGATGACCTATGCCGACCTGCTGCGCGTCGCGACGCAATTTCCCGCCTATCATCGCCGCTTTTTGTTCGGCTCGGTCGCCGATCATCTGGCCGAGAAATTCGGCACCCAAGGTTCGCCCATTTCGCTCTCGACGGCCTGCGCCTCCGGCGCCACCGCCATTCATCTCGGCGTCGAGGCAATCCGGCGCGGCGAAACGGATGCGGCGCTTTGCATCGGTACCGACGGTTCGATCAATCCCGAAGCGTTGGTCCGCTTCTCGCTGCTCTCGGCGCTGTCGACCAACAACGACAATCCGGCTGCGGCGTCACGTCCGTTTTCCAAAAACCGTGACGGTTTCGTCATGGCCGAAGGCGCCGGCGCATTGGTGTTGGAAAGCTATGACTCGGCGGTGGCGCGCGGCGCCAAGATCATCGGCGTTCTCGAAGGCGTTGGTGAAGTGACCGACGCTTTCCATCGCACCCGATCGAGCCCGGACGGCAAGCCGATCATTGGCTGCATCGCCAGCGCCATCAAGGATGCCGGCCTCGTCCCGGACGACATCGATTACGTCAACGCGCACGGCACCTCGACGCCGGAAAACGACAAGATGGAATATCTCGGCGTCTCCACCGTGCTCGGCGAGCGCGTCAAGAACGTGCCTATCTCGTCGAACAAATCGATGATCGGCCACACATTGTCGGCGGCCGGCGCGGTCGAGGCCGTGTTCTCGCTGTTGACGCTGCAGAACCAGCGCATTCCGCCCACCATCAATCACGATATTCCCGATCCGGCCATCATGCTCGATGTCGTGCCGAACAAAGCGCGCGACGCGCGCGTGACGCACGCCCTCTCGAACTCATTCGGCTTTGGCGGCCAGAACGTGTCGCTGGTTATGGGTCTGGAACCGGTCGCGTAAGCTTCCGCCCGCCCCTCAGTCCTGAAGAGAACCATGCGCCAACTCCAGCTCATCGGCGACCGCAAGCTCGAACTCGTCGAGGTGCCCGATCCCACGCTGCCCACCGAGGGTGAAGTGCAGGTCCGCATCAAGGCGGTCGCGCTCAATCATCTTGACGTCTGGGGCTTTCGCGGCATGGCCTTCGCGAAACGCAAGCTGCCGCTGGTCGTCGGTGCCGAAGCCTCAGCCGAGATCGCCGCGGTGGGCCCCGGTGTCACGAATTTAAAGGCCGGCGACAAGGTCGTGATGTATGGCGCGATGACCTGCGGCCATTGCCCCGCCTGCCGCGAAGGCCGCGATAATCTCTGCGAAAACGTCGCTGGCATCATGGGTTTCCACGTCGACGGCTTCGCCCGCGATCTGATCAACCTGCCGGCGCGGCTGGTGATGCCGGTGCCGGCCGGCGTGTCGTTGCGCGACGCGGCTTGCGCACCGATCGCCTTCGGCACCACCGAGCACATGCTGTTCGACAACGCCAAGCTCAAGCCGGGCGAAACAATTCTCGTGCACGCCGCCGGGTCCGGCATCGGTTCGGTCGCCATCAAGATGGCGAAAGCGCTCGGCTGCACCGTCATCACCACCGTCGGCGACGACGCCAAGGCCGAGAAAGCCAGAGCGTTAGGGGCCGATCACATCATCAATTACAAGACCGAACGCTTCGAAGGTGTGGTGCGCAAGATCACCAAGAAGAAGGGCGTCGACGTCGTGTTCGAGCACGTCGGCGGCGAAGGCTTCAACGCCTCCCTGTTCTGTCTCAAGCGCGGCGGCCGCCTGGTGACCTGCGGCTCGACCGCCGGGCCAACCGTCACTATCAACCTGATGCAGCTGTTCCAGCAGCAGTACAAGATCCTCGCCTCGTTCGGCTGCAACATGCGCAACATCCGCGACTGCCTTTCCAAAATGGCGTCCGGCATGGCGCCGATCATCGACAGCGAGTTCGCGCTGGGCGATTTCGAGCGCGGTCTTGATCGGCTCGAAGGCCGCCAGGTGTTCGGCAAAGTCATCGTGAACTTTTAATGCTTACGCTCAGAATGAAGCTGAGGCTTCGTAGAGCGCTCAAGGACGCCGGTGACACCGTCGCCGGCGCCTTGGCCATCGGCGTTCTCAATCTTCTGCGGCTTTCCAATCCGGACACAATGGCGAATTTCGGCGGCTGGCTGGCGCGCACCCTTGGGCCCATGTTCAAGGAAAACCGCATCGCGCGTGAAAACCTGACGCTGGCGTTTCCGGAAAAATCCGCTGCCGAGATCGAGTCTATTTTGCGCGGCGTCTGGGACCATCTCGGGCGCGCTGGCGCGGAATTCGCACAGCTCGACCGGTTATGGGATTACGACGCCGACCATCCGGAGAAGCCGAGCCGCGTCGAGTTTCGTGCGGTCGACACCGAACGCTTCAACCAGTTGGCCAATGACGGTAAGCCGGCTTTAATTTTCGCGGCGCATCTGGCGAACTGGGAACTGCCGGCGGTCTGCGCCGCGACCCATCACCTCGACAGCGCGGTTTTATATCGCCGCCCCAACATCACCGCGATCGATCGCTGGCTGCGCGATACCCGCACCGCCAGCATGGGCACATTGATCGCGACCGGGCTCGATGCGCCGATCAAGATTTCCGACGCGCTCAAGCGCGGCGCCCATGTCGGCATGCTGGTCGATCAGTATTTCGTGCGCGGCGTCGAGGTCACCTTTTTCGGCCGCCGCACCATGGCTAATCCGCTGCTGGCGCGCCTCGCCCAGCATTTCGACTGCCCTATACACGGCACGCGTATCGTCCGCCTGCCGGGCAACCGATTTCGCGCCGAACTGACCGAAGAGATCCAGCCGGCACGGGATGCGCAGGGAAAAATAGATATTGCCGCCACCACCCAGATTATCACCAATGTGGTCGAGGGCTGGATCCGCGAAAACCCCGAGCAGTGGCTCTGGCTGCACCGACGCTGGCGCCCGGAAGACGCGCGCAAGGCTGCCGCCCCCTAGCCTCGCGCGGCACTCGAAACCATCGCAGACCATCGCCCCACGCGCCGCGCACGATTCATACAGCCAGTGATTCGCAAGGTATCTGTATGCCTTGTCCCCACGAATCAGGTAGGTATCGGCAACTTAAACAAACGCGAGGACGATTCTTTCCGATTCATATTCCCGAGGGGACAAACATGCACCGCACGACTGCTTGGTTCAGCGTTGGTGTTTTTGTAGCGTTCTCGTCAGTATTTTCAGCTTCCGCCGCCGATTTACGCCAGCCCGTTTACAAAGCGCCTTCCTATCTGAGCCCTGCCCCGATCTACAACTGGACCGGTTTCTATGTCGGTATCAACGGCGGCTACGGCTGGAGCAAATTCTCCGGCGACGGCACTTTCGGTCCGGGCTCAGCAACCGCTAAAGGATTCCTGGGCGGTGGCCAGCTTGGTTACAACTACCAGATCGGCCACTTCGTCATCGGCGCGGAAGCCGATGCCGCATGGGCCGACGTCAAATACGAAGAGCCGCTCTTCGCCGGAACGCTGACGCTCAAGAACGATTATTTCATCACCGCCGCCGCCCGGCTCGGCTACGCCTTCGACCGTTATCTGGTCTACGGCAAAGTTGGCGGTGCCTGGACCCGCGACAAATGGGACGGAAACGATGGCATCGGCGGGACGGTGACCAGCACGACCAACCGCACGGGATGGATGTTGGGTGCCGGCGTCGAATATGCCTTGTGGAGCAACTGGTCGGCTAAGCTCGAATACAACTATCTGAGGTTCGGCGGGATTACCCCGACCTTCACCACCACGGGCGGCCTCACCGTGACTGGAACGGGCGATCTCAAGTTGAACACCCACATCGTCAAGGCGGGCCTGAACTATCGGTTCAGCACCTTCTGAACTTATCGGCCCAAACCAGCCCCCGGAGCGACAACATCAAGCCCAGCCAAAAGCCGGGCTTGATCTTTTTGCGCTTAAGTCTTGGTCGGCAGGCCCGCGGCCTTCCAGGCGATGATGCCACCCGCCATGTGCGCCTTATACGGATAGCCGGCATCCTGAGCAGCGACCGACGCCGTGATCGAGCGCCGGCCCGAGCGGCAGGCAAACACCACCTGCTTGCCCTGCGGATCGGGAATGGTGCCCGGATCGAACGACGACAGCGGCACGATCACCGCATCGGGATAGCTCTCCGCCGCGGTTTCGTTCGGCTCGCGCACGTCGACGAGCAGCATCCTCCCGGCGCGCAGGCCGGCCGCCACCTCGTCCGGCGTCAAATTCGTCACCTCGTCGGCGCGCGGCATTTCATCGGCCATAACTGGACTCCATTGGGCGGGACGCCATAAAGCGCCGATCCACTTCCAAAACACGCGGCGGTTCTAGCCGGAATCCGCGCCCGCCGCACGCGCCTTTTTAAGGTCGCGCCTTACACCGTCACTTGCGTGCCGACTTCGACCACCCGCCCGGTCGGAATCTGGAAATAGTCGGTCGCGTCGTTCGCCGTGCGGGTCAGCGAGATAAACAGCCGATCCTGCCAACGCGGCATGCCAGACTTGGCGGCTGGCTTGAGCAAACGGCGCGACAGGAAGAACGACGTCGACATGATGTCGAATTGCCACCCGGACCGGCGCGCGATCGCCAACGCCTTCGGCACATTCGGCTGTTCCATGAAGCCGAAGCGCAGCACAACCCGCAGGAAGGTTTCGCCGACCGGCTCGATGCGGACGCGCTCGGCCGGATTGACGCGCGGCGTATCCGCGGTCTCGACGGTGAGGATGACGTTCTTTTCGTGCAGCACCTTGTAGTGCTTCAGGCTGTGCATCAGCGCGGTCGGCGCGAAGTCCGGATCGCTGGTCAGAAACACCGCCGTGCCCGGCACGCGGGTGGGCGGTTTTTTCTCCAAGCTAGCAACCAATGAATCGAGTGGAATTTCCAGCTTGCGCGTCTTCATGACCAGCAAGCGGCTGCCGCGGCGCCACGTGTACATCAGCACCATGACCAACGCGCCGAGCGCCAGCGGCATCCAGCCGCCTTCCGCTATCTTGAGCAGGTTGGCCGCCAGGAACGTCAGATCGATGAACAGGAACGGCAGCATCAAGACAAGCGCGCCGATCAGGGGCCAGCGCCAGACCTTGCGAATAACGATCATCGACATCAAGGCCGTCACCACCATCGTGCCGGTCACCGCGATGCCATAGGCCGAAGCGAGCGCGCCCGACGAGCGGAACAGCGCCACCAACAGCAGTACGCCGACCAGCAGCAACGTGTTGATGCGCGGCATGTAGATTTGCCCGAACAGCGATTCAGAGGTGTGGCGGATTTCCAGGCGCGGCAACAATCCAAGCTGGATCGCCTGCCGCGTCAGCGAATAGGCGCCGGTAATCACCGCCTGGCTGGCGATGACGGTCGCGGCCGCCGCCAGCAGCACCATCGGCAGCAAGGCCCAGCTCGGAAACAGAAGGTAGAACGGATTTTCGATCGCCTTCGGATCGGCGAGCACGAGCGCGCCCTGCCCCAGATAGTTGACCAGCAGCGCCGGCAACACCACCACCAGCCAGGCGAAGCGGATCGGGCCGCGGCCGAAATGGCCGAGGTCGGCATAAAGCGCTTCAGAGCCGGTCACCACCAGGAATACGGCGCCGAGCGTATAGAATCCGATCACGCCGTGATGCAGCAGGAAATACACACCATAGTAAGGATTGAACGCCTTCAGCACGACGATGTTTTGCCCGATGTGCCAAATGCCGCCGACGGCAATCGCGGCAAACCACACCAAAGTGATCGGCCCGAAGAAGGCCGCGACTCGCGCCGTGCCGCGCGACTGCACCGCAAACAACGCCACCAGAATAACCACGGTGATCGGCACGACATAGGCATCGAAGGCCGGGGTGACGATCTTCAAACCTTCAATCGCCGACAATACCGACAGCGCCGGCGTGATGATGGCATCGCCGTAAAACAGCGCACCGCTTACGATGCCTAGGAGAATAAGCAAGCCGCTGCCGCGGCCCCGGCCGATGGCGCGGGACGCCAGCGCCATGAGAGCGAGAGTGCCGCCCTCGCCGTTATTGTCGGCGCGCAACAGGATGAGGACGTACTTGGCGGTCACGACCAGAAACAATGCCCAGATGATCAGCGACAGTATGCCGAGCACCACCGTTTCGCTGGCGGCATTGCCAGGCCCGACTGCCGCGACCACCGACTCGCGCATGGCGTAGAGCGGGCTGGTGCCGATATCGCCGTAAACGACGCCGATGCTGCCGACGGTCAACGCCCAGAAATTGGTCTTATGCGGCCCCTCCGGGCCGTCGGCGGGAACGGGCGATCCGTCGGAGGCGGTAGTAGCGCTATGCGACATGGGGATACGACCTAGCCTCGATGCGATACGATGTATTGATCATTGCGCGCAGTCTATAGCCCGAAGCCTGCGGGGTCGAAATGCCCAGCTTTAAGTTGCAGAAAGCGCGCCATTTCTTGTTGCGATTTATCAAAGACTCGCGTGATCGGCCAAGCCGCCCCACAGGTCGAACGGCTCATACGGTCACTTGAGTCCCGACTTCCACCACCCGTCCGGTCGGGATCTGGAAAAAGTCGGTAGCGTCCGAGGCCGAACGCGCCAGCGCAATGAACAAGCGGTCCTGCCAGCCCGGCATGCCGGAATGCGATGACGGCCGCAAGGTGCGGCGCGACAGGAAGAACGACGTCGACATGATATCGAACTGCCAGCCGTGCTTGCGGGCGATCGCCAGCGCCTTCGGTACGTTCGGCTCGTCCATGTAACCGAACTTCAGCGATACGCGGGCGAAATGCTCCGACAACGGCGTATACTGAACGCGGTCCTCGTCCGGCACCCGCGGCGTGTCGGCGGTGACGATGGTCAATATGACATTGTGCTCGTGCAGCACCTTGTTGTGCTTGAGATTATGCAGCATCGCCGTCGGCGCGAACTCCGGATCACTGGTAAGAAAAACCGCGGTGCCCGGCACGATATGCGGCGGCTTCTTTTCCAGGCTGCGGAACAGCGTGTCGATCGGCACTTCGGTGCGCCGCGTCTTGCTGATGAGAATTCCGGACCCTCGCCGCCAGGTCAGGATCAGCAGCACCATCGTGATGCCGAACAGCAGCGGCGCCCAGGCGCCTTCGAACAGCTTCAGCATGTTGGCGGAGAAGAACGTCACGTCGACGACGACGAAGGGAACGATCAGCAGCAGCGCCTGCCAAAGTTTCCATTTCCACAAATGCCAGACCACGAAGAACGCCAGCAGCGTATCCATCACCATGGTGGTGGCGACGGCGATGCCATAGGCGGACGCCAACGCCCCCGAGGTCCGGAACAAGCCGACCAGCAGCAGCACGCCGATCAAAAGCGCGATCGTCACGCGCGGGATATAGATCTGGCCGACATGCGATGCCGACGTGTGCAGGATGGCGAGCCGCGGCAACAGGCCAAGCTGGATCGCCTGATGCACCAGCGAATAGGCGCCGGTAATCACCGCCTGGCTGGCGATCACAGTCGCCGCCGTCGCCATCAAGATCATCGGCGCCAGGAACATTTCCGGCACCAGCCGGTAGAACGGATTTTCAATCGCGCCCGGATCGGCCAGCACCTTGGCGCCCTGGCCGAAATAATTGATCAGCAATGCCGGCAGCACCAGGCCGAGCCAGGCGATCTGAATCGGCTTGCGGCCGAAATGGCCGAGGTCGGCATAGAGCGCCTCGCCGCCGGTCACGACGAGAAACACCGCGCCCAGCGTAATGAGGCCGACCTGGCCGTGATTGAGCAGGAACGAAACCCCGTACAGCGGATTCAAGGCCAGCAGCACGTGCGGATCGTCGGCGATGTGCAAGCCGCCGGCAACGGCGATCGCCACGAACCAGACCAGCATCACCGGCCCGAACAACGCTGCGACCTTGGCGGTGCCGCTGCTTTGGGCAGCGAACAGTCCGATCAAGATGATCACGGTGAGCGGCGCCACGAATTCGCCGAACGCCGGGTTGGCGAGCTTGAGGCCTTCGACCGCCGACAGCACCGAAATCGCCGGCGTGATCACCGAGTCGCCAAGGAACATGGAAGCGCCAATCACGCCGATCAGCAGAATAAACGGCGTCCGGCGGCCGGACGCGCGCGTCGCCAGCGCCATTAGCGACAGCGTACCACCCTCGCCGTTATTGTCGGCGCGCAACAGCAGCAGAACGTATTTCAACGTCACGGTGACGATCAGCGCCCAGACGATGAGCGACAGCACGCCGAGCACAACGTCGCTGGTGACGCCGCGGTCGCTGCTGGCCGCCAACACAGCCTCGCGAAAGGCATAAAGCGGACTGGTGCCGATATCGCCGTAAACCACGCCGACGCTGCCGACCGCCAGCGCGATAAAGCTGGGGGGCGCGACCTTGCCGTGGCTTGGTGAGGCGGCCGAGGCTGCCGATTCGTTCACGCCGTCTCTCATGAAAGCCGTTCAAGGTCCCAAGTACCGGACCGGAAGGCGGGCCTTATATCATCGGTGCTGATGCGAGAATACGGCGTTTTCCGGCACCTGTTGATGAAGATTGACTGAGGCGGAACTCGATACCGGGACTAGGGCTTCAAATCGGCCGGAATTGGCGGCTCTTCCCGCATTAAAGTGATTGTCACCCTGCGATTTGGCGCCATCGACGGATTGTCGGGAAATAGCGGCTCGTTGTCGGCCTTGCCCGCGACCATGTAGAAGTTCCCCGCCGGGACGCCTTCGGCGGCCAGAATTTGGCGAACCGCATTGGCACGGTCGGCCGACAGTTCCCACGGCCCGTAGCCCGGCTTGGGGGGAACCTTGCTGGTCGCGGTGTGACCGGAAATCGAGATCCGGAATGGCATCGCCTTGAGCGAAGGCGCCAGCTTCTGGATCATCTGGCGCGTGCGCTCGAAGGGCTCCTTGGCGCCGTCGGCAAACATCGAGCGGCCTTCCTGGTCGACGATCTCGATGTTGAGGCCCTGCTTGGTTTCCTCAAGCATGATGTGCTTTGACGCTTCGGTAATTTCCGGCATGTTCTGCATGGCTTGGCGCAATGAGGCGGAGGCGAGCGCAAATTTGCGATCTTCCTTGAATCGCGCGCCATAACTTCTGTTGCGGTCGTTATCGTCCGGCGCCGGCGTCGCCGAGGCATCCTTCGGGTCGATATTGGCGACGTTCTTCAGCTTCGGCCGGGTCGGCAGCCCCATGACCTCGATCACGCCCGAATAGCGTACCTTGTCCTGCACGCCGAAGGCGTCGCGCATCGAACCGGCGACCACCTGCAGCTTGGCTGCGTCCTGGGTCGAGAACGCGACCAGCATCACGAAGAACGCAACCAGCAACGCCATCAGATCGGCGAAGGTTACGAACCAGCCGTGCCCGCCTGCGTGTCCGCCGCGATTCTTCTTGGCCATACCAGATACCCGCTAGGCCGCGACCGGCTCGGCCTCGCCCTCGTCGGCGGCGTGGCGATGCTTTTCCGGCAGATAGGCCAGCAGCA
>JAQSCR010000535.1 GCA_029945495.1 Pseudolabrys sp.
AGTCGGCGGTCGGCCATGTGCGCTATTCCACCACTGGCGAAACCATCCTGCGCAACGTGCAGCCGCTGTTCGCCGAACTGGAAGGCGGCGGCTTCGCCATCGGCCACAATGGCAACCTGACCAACGGCCTGGCGCTGCGCAAGGCGCTGGTGCACGAAGGCGCCATGATGCAGTCGACTTCGGACACCGAGGTGATTTTGCATCTGGTGGCACGCGCCCGGCGCAACCGTTTCGTCGACCGCTTCATCGACGGCCTGCGCCAGTTAGAGGGCGCCTATGCATTTGTCGGCCTCACCAACAAGAAGCTGGTCGGCGCGCGCGACCCGCTCGGCATCAGACCGCTGGTGCTCGGCCGGCTCGACGGCTGTCCGATCCTGGCGTCGGAGACCTGCGCCCTCGATATCATCGGCGCGACCTATGTGCGCGACATCGAGAACGGCGAAGTCGTGGTGTTCGACGAGGACGGCGCGCAGTCGCACAAGCCGTTCCCGCCGATGGCGCCGCGGCCCTGCATCTTCGAATATATCTATTTCGCCCGGCCCGACTCCGTCGTCGGCGGCCGCAACGTCTATGACGTGCGCAAAAATCTCGGCGCCGAACTCGCGCGCGAAGCCTCGGTCGATGCCGACGTCGTCGTACCAGTGCCGGACTCAGGCGTGCCGGCCGCGCTCGGCTATGCGCAGACCTCCGGCATTCCCTACGAGCTCGGCATCATCCGCAACCACTATGTCGGCCGCACCTTCATTCAGCCGACGCAAAGCATCCGCGATCAGGGCGTGCGGCTGAAGCATTCGGCCAACCGCGCCGTGGTCTCCGGCAAGCGCATCGTGCTGGTCGACGATTCAATCGTGCGCGGCACCACCTCGCGCAAGATCGTGCAGATGATGCGCGACGCCGGCGCCGCCGAAGTGCACTTCCGCATTTCCTCGCCGCCGATCACGCATCCGGATTATTACGGCATCGATACGCCGGACCCGGAAAAGCTGTTGGCCGCCACCATGGATCTGGAAGGCATGCGCAAGTTCATCGGTGCGGATTCGCTCGCCTTCCTGTCGGTCGACGGCATCTACCGCGCCATGGGCCTGCCCGGCCGCGACGCCGTCAAGCCGCAGTTCACCGATCATTGCTTCACCGGCGACTATCCGACGACGCTGACCGATCTTAGCGCCAAGGATGCCAGCCCGCGGCAATTGTCGCTGCTCGCCGAAGCGATTTAAACAGAAGCGGCGCCGGCGTCATTCATGAGTAAACCTCTCTCCGATCGTATCGCGCTGGTCACCGGCGCCTCCCGCGGCATTGGCGCGGCGCTGGCGCTTGAGCTCGCGGCAAGCGGCGCGCATGTCGTCGCGGTCGCGCGCACCGTCGGGGCCTTGGAAGAACTCGACGACAAGATCAAGCAGGCTGGCGGCTCGGCGACCCTGGTGCCGCTCGACATGAAGGACATGGACGGCATCGCGCGTCTGGCGCTGGCGCTGCACGAGCGTTACGGCCGGCTCGACGTCATGGTCGGCAATGCCGGCGTCCTCGGCACGCTGTCGCCGCTCGGCCATGTCGAGCCGAAGGATTTCGACAATCTGTTCGCGGTCAACGTCACCGCCAACTGGCAGTTGATCCGCACCATGGATCCGCTGCTCAAGGCAGCGCCGGCCGGCCGCGCCGTGTTCATGACGTCGGGGCTAAGCTGGATGGGCAAGGCCTATACCGGCGTCTACGGTGCGACCAAGGCCGCGCTCAACGCGCTGGTGCAAACCTACGCCGCCGAAACCGTCACCACGGCTGTGAAGGTGAATGCCTTCAATCCCGGACCGACGCGCACGCGCATGTATGCCTCGGGCTGGCCGGGCGCCGATCAGAACGCGCTGCCGCCGCCGGAAGACGTAGCCAAGGCGGCCGTGCCTTTGTGCCTGCCGGACTGCGCCGTGAGCGGCCAGGTTTACGATTATCGCGCCGGCAAGTTTTTGGCGTTCCAGCCGCCACAGTAATCCGTCATCCTGAGGTGCGAGCGCAGCGAGCCTCGAAGGATGAACGGCCACGGGCTGTCGCCCTTCGAGGCTCGGCCTTCGGCCGAGCACCTCAGGGTGACGATCAGAATTAATGCTTGAACTTGGCGCGGCCCTTGAACGGGTTTTCCTTCTCGCGCAAAGCCAGCCGGATCGGCGTACCCGGCATCTCGAACGCCTCGCGCAATGAATTCACCAGATAGCGCTTGTAGGCGTCCGGCAGCGCGTCGGCGCGGGTGCAGAACAAGACGAAGCTCGGCGGCCGCGTCTTCGCCTGCGTGATGTAGTTGAGCCGCAAGCGGCGGCCCGACACCGCCGGCGGCGGATGCGATTCGATGGCGTGCTCGAACCAGCGGTTCAAGGCGCTGGTCGCGATGCGCTTGTTCCAGGTTTCGTGCGCCTGCACGATCGCCTGCATCAGACGGTCGAGGCCCTCGCCGGTCAAAGCCGACACGGCGACCAAGGGCACGCCTTTCATCTGCGTCAGCTTCTCGTCGGCCTGCTCGCGCAGCTTGGAGATGGCGCCGCCGGTGTGTTCCTTCAAATCCCATTTGTTGACCGCGATGACAATGGCGCGGCCTTCCTGCTCGACCAGATCGGCAATGCGCTGGTCCTGCTCCTCGAAGGCGTTCTCGACATCGAGCAGCACGACGACGACCTCGGCAAAACGCACGGCGTTGAGCGCGTCGCTGATCGACAGCTTCTCGAGCTTCTCGTCGACGCGGCCGCGGCGGCGAATGCCGGCGGTGTCGTGGATGCGGAACCTCTCACCGTGCCAGTCGAGACTGACGGCGATGGCGTCGCGCGTGGTGCCGGCTTGCGGCGAGGTCAGCAGCCGGTCCTCGCCGATCAGCCGATTGATCAGCGTCGACTTGCCGGCATTCGGCCGGCCGACAATGGCGACCTTGATCGGCTGCGGCCCGGTCGGTTCGGCCGCTTCCGCCGACGCTTCGGCGGTTTCCTCCGGCAGCGCCGCGCGCAGCGCGTCATAGAGATCCGGCAGGCCTTCGTTGTGTTCGGCCGACAGCGCCACCGGATCGCCGAGGCCGAGCGCATAGGCATCGAAGCGGCCGGATTGTCCGGCCTCGCCTTCCATCTTGTTCGCGATCAGCACGGTCGGTTTACCCGACTTGCGCACCAGCTCGGCGAAATAGCGGTCATCGGGAATAGGCCCGGAGCGCGCATCGATCATGAAGAAGATGGCGTCGGCCTGCGCTATCGCGGTTTCGGTCTGCGCGCGCATGCGGCCGGACAGGCTTTCCGGCGCCGACTCTTCAAGCCCGGCGGTATCAATGACGGTGAAGTCGAGATCGCCGAGCCGGGCCTCGCCCTCGCGGCGGTCGCGCGTGACGCCTGGGCGGTCGTCGACCAGCGCGACGCGGCGGCCGACCAGCCGGTTGAAAAGCGTCGACTTGCCGACATTCGGCCGGCCGACAATGGCAACGGTGAAGCTCATCTGATTTCTTTTCTCAATTCATTGTCGCAAAAGCCAGCCGGTCCGGAGCCCGCGCGCGCGAACCCGAATTCCGGCAGGCTACACCGTAAATCTGGATTCCGGTGCCGGCTCATTCGAGCCGTCCCGGAACGACAGAAAGATCAGCGCTGGAAAGTGCCCGATGGCGGCGGCGCCGGCCAGGCCGCGCTGCTGCCGGACGCGGGAGCCGAGCCTTGCTGCGGATTTGCCTGCTGCGGCTCCTGCGAGACCGGCTGAACGGGCGCGGCGGCCACCGGCTTTGGTTTCGGTTTGGCCGCCACCTTGCGTTTCGCCTTCGGCTTTACCGGCTTGGGCTCCTCGACAGGCGCGGCGGCTGACGGCGCCACCTGGTCGGCCCCCAGCGCGGCGTCGGCCGGCGGCTGGCTGCCCTTGATATATTGCGGCGGCACGCCTTGCGTCACGCCCGGCACGCCTTCCGGGAACACCGGCCTGCGATCGCCCGGCAGCTTCTTCTTATCGCCGAGGCCGAAAATATCGAGGCTGTCCGGATCGAAATTGGCGCAGCCCGACAGCACGGGCACGACCGCCACGAAAGTGGCCAAGAGGACAATACGTTGCATGCGGCGCATAAACGTCTTCCTCAGCTCTTGCCGTCGGCAGCGAGCAGCGCCGACAGCGCCTCGATGCGCGTGCGCGCGCCGGGCGGGGTTTCGGCATCGCTGGCGATCTGGTTGACATAGCGGCGGGCAGCGGCGGCGTCGCCGGCGCGCCAGGCCGACAGCGCCAACAATTCGCGCGCGCTATGGCGGTAAACCCGGGTCGGCTCGGTCAGCGGCTCAAGCCGGGTGCGCAAATCGGCGAAGGGCGCGCTGTCGACCAGCAGCAGGCCGGCGCGCAAGGCGGCAAGGTCCTGCCAGTTGGAGCCGAGCGAATTGTCGGCGGCCAGCGCATCATAAGCCTTCACCGCGTCCTCGGTCTTGACCTGGGCGAGTTCGGCGGCGGCGCGGAAGCGCGCCAGCACGGCATAACCCTGCGGCGCCTCGGTCGCGACCTTGGCAAAAGCGGCCTGCGCCTCGGCGTGCTTGCCCTGCTCGCTCAAAGTGATGGCGGATTCGAAGGCGGCGCCGGCCACGGCCGCCTTTTGCGCGACCCAGTACTCGTAGCCGCGCCAGCCGCCTATGCCGGCGACGATCAGCACAGCCACAGCGATGATGTAGAGGCTGTATTTGTCCCACAGCTGTTGCAGCCGTTCGCGCCGGACTTCGTCGTCAACTTCACTGAAAATATCGGACACGAATGGCTCCCGGCCCCCGCTTGACCAGATTTGGGGGCGAATTGTGCGCGTAACCTAGCGATGTGGCGCGCTCAAGGCAAAGGCCGCGCCGACTATGATCAAGATTTCAACGCTTTAGCGCATGTTCCCGGCAAGGGGAACCCCGCCGTTCAAGGCTTTTTCGTCTTCATCGCATAGACGTGCTCGGGGCCCGGGAAGGCCCGCGAGCGCACCTCGGCGGCATAGTCGGCCACCGCCTTCTCGATGCCGGGGCCGAGGTCGCCGTAGCGCTTGACGAATTTCGGCACCCGTGGCGACAGTCCGAGCATATCCTCCAGCACCAGCACCTGGCCGTCACAGGCCACGCTGGCGCCGATGCCGATGGTCGGGATCGGCACCGCCGCGGTCAGCTTGCGCGCCAGCGGCTCGGCCACCGCCTCGATCACCACCGAAAAGGCGCCGGCCTGCGACACGGCGAGCGTATCCTGCTCGATCGGGCCCCAGTCGCCCTCGTCGCGCCCCTGTGCGCGGAACGAGCCGATGGTGTTGATCGACTGCGGCGTCAGCCCGACATGCGCCATCACCGGCACGCCGCGCTCGACCAGAAAGCGAATGGTCTCGGCCATGCGCGCGCCGCCTTCGAGCTTGATGGCGCCGCAGCCGGTTTCCTTCAGCACGCGCGCCGCGTTCATGAACGCCTGCTCGCGCGAGGCTTCATAGGACCCGAACGGCATGTCGACGACGACCAGCGCGCGCTCCGAGCCGCGCATCACCGCGTGGCCTTGCAGGATCATCATGTCGAGCGTGACCGGCACCGTCGTCTCCAGCCCGTGCATTACCATGCCGAGCGAGTCGCCGACCAGAATCACGTCGCAGTATTTATCGACGAGGCTGGCGGTGTGCGCGTGATACGAGGTCAGCATGACGATCGCGTCGCCGCCTTTGCGCGCGCGGATGTCGGGAGCGGTCAGCCGCTTGACGTCTTTCTGTATGGACACGTTTGCTACTCTGCTTGGTTATTTGCCGAAAACCGGAACGCCGATGAAGACCGGATGGAACACAAAGCCGAGCGCGAGATAAACGACGATCCCGAGCACGACCACGATAATGTCGTTGGTATAACCCGAAGGCGCGACCGGGACCACATCGTCGACGCGCCGCTTGGCCGATATGCGCGCGAACACGCCCCAGGCCAGGAACGTGCCGAACAGCAGGATCGAGCCGAGATCGCCGTTCGAGATCAGATGTGCCAAGGCCCAGGTCTTCACGCTGGCCAGCATCGGATATTTCAACCGCGCCTTGATGTGGCTGGGGAAGAACACCGCGGTCATGAAGACGACCGCAAATAGCATCAAGGCGACCGTGATGTGGCGCGTGAACGCCGGCGGCGACCAGACGTCGATCATCCCGCCCGCGCGATAATGCGCAAAGCCCCAGACGATCAGCACCAGCCCGCCGATCGACACCAGCGAGAACAGCACGCGATAGCCATTGAGGCCGACACGCGCGATCGCGGCGGCGCGCGCGCCGCGCATCGACACGAAGACGTGCGTCGCCAGAAAGACCAGTAATCCCAAAACGAGGACGATCAGTCCCATGCTGTGCTCACAATTTTAAAGAGTTGACGCCGTCATTGGCGGCGCAGTAGAGGCGATGAGAGCCGCCAATGCAAGCCGCCGGCGGACTTAACAAAGCCGCCGGAAGCATGGAAGATATTCAATAGACGCAACGCCTTATTCGCTCGCCGAACCGGCGCGCCAGACGCCGATTGCCGGCGACGATGAGGTGGCCGTCCGCAGCGGCGGCGACGCGAAAACTACTCCACCTTATTCTTCACGTCCTTGATATCGGTAAAGACGATGCCCGGCGCACGCTCGCCAGTGTAGTCGAGGATGAACTGGTTGCGCGCCATGAACACCCGGTCGCCGTCGAGATCCTCGGCGACGGACGAATAATTGGCCTGCACGAAGTCGTTGAGCTTCTTCTCGTCGGTGCATGAAATCCAACGCGCCAGCTGGAATTCCGGCGTTTCGAAATCGATGTCGAGGCCGTATTCGTCGCGCAGGCGCACCTTCAACACGTCGAGCTGCAGCGAGCCGACGACGCCGACCATCGCCGGCGCGCCATCGAGCGGCCGGAACGCCTGCACCACGCCCTCTTCCGCCATCTGCTGCAAAGCCTCTTTCAGCTTCTTGGCCTTCATCGGATCGCCGAGTTTCACACGCCGGAGAATTTCCGGCGCGAACAGCGGCACGCCGAGGAACTTGATGTCCTCGCCTTCGGTCAAGGTATCGCCGATGCGCAAGACGCCGTGATTGGGAATGCCGACGACGTCGCCGGCATAGGCTTCATCGGCGATCGAACGGTCCTGCGCGAAGAAGAACTGCGGCGCCGACAGCGTCATCGGCTTGCCGGTGCGCACCAGTCTCGCCTTCATGCCGCGGCGCAATTTTCCCGAACAAAGCCGGGCAAATGCGATGCGGTCGCGATGGTTGGGGTCCATGTTAGCCTGGATCTTGAACACGAAGGCCGACATGACGTTTTCTTCCGGCTCGACCACGCGGGTCGACGCCTGCTGCGGCCGCGGCGACGGTGCGAACTCCGCGAGCGCGTCGAGCAGATCCTTGACGCCGAAATTCTTCAACGCCGAGCCGAAATAAACCGGCGTCAGATGGCCTTCGCGGAACGCGGTGAAGTCGAACGGCCGGCAGGCTTCCTTGACGATCGACAGTTCCTCGGCGATCGCGGCGGCGTCGAGCATGGCGTTCTTGGCAGCGAGGCCCGCCAGATCGAGCGGCTGCGACGCCGCATCCTTCGAGTCCTCAGTCATCAGCCGCATGTCGCCGCGCTTGATGTCGTAGGTGCCGGCGAAATCGCGGCCCTGCCCGATCGGCCAGGTCATCGGCGTGGTGTCGAGCGCCAAAGTCTTTTCGATCTCGTCCAAAATCTCGAACGGGTCGCGGCTTTCGCGGTCCATTTTATTGATAAAGGTGATGATCGGAATGTCGCGCAGCCGACAGACCTCGAACAGTTTGCGCGTGCGCGCCTCGATGCCCTTGGCGCCGTCGATCACCATTACGGCCGAGTCGACGGCGGTCAGCGTGCGATAGGTGTCTTCGGAGAAGTCCTCGTGGCCCGGCGTGTCGAGCAGGTTGAAGACCTTGCCCTCGTAATCGAAGGTCATCACCGAGGTGACGACCGAAATGCCGCGCTCCTTTTCGATCGACATCCAGTCCGATCGGGTCGAGCGGCGGTCGCGCTTGGCCTTGACCTGACCGGCGAGATTGATGGCGCCGCCGAATAGCAGCAGCTTCTCGGTCAGGGTGGTCTTGCCGGCGTCGGGATGCGAAATGATCGCGAAGGTGCGCCTACGCTCCACCTCGGCGGCCAGGGCTGAGGAATTACGCAATTTAGGGGCGGAATCGGCGGTCGGAAGCGGCATGTCCATGCGCCGCATGTGGCAGGGAAAGCGACATAATTCAAGGCTTTTCCCCGCCCGCCGCTTCCCGCCGCCCGGCCGGCCGCAGCCGTCAGGCGGCCTTCGATTCGATGTTGACCGGGTGCTTCTTGCGGGTGCCGACCGCGATCCGGTTCCAGATGTTGATGGCGCCGATGACCATGATGATCCTGGCGATGTCGGCTTCCGAGAAGTGGGCGCGAAGCGCCTCATAATCCGCGTCCGGCGCCCGCGTCTCGGCCACCAGCGTCAGCGAGTCGGTGAAGGCGAGCACTGCCCGCTCGGCGTCGGTGTAGACGGCCGCCTCGTGCCAGGCCGAAACGAGATTGATCCACTGTTCGCTCAGGCCGTCGGCCCGCGATTCCTTGACGTGCATGTCGACGCAATAGGCGCAGCCGTTAATGATCGAGGCGCGCAGCTTGATGAGATGAAAAAGCCGGCTCGGCAAGCCGCTGTTCTTGCAATGCATCTCCAGTGCAATCATGGCCTTGACGGCCTCCGGCGCGACGGCGGCGAAATCGAAACGTTGCTTCATGGCAAACTCCTCTTACGGGTTAGGCGATCGGTTACGTTCATTGAGATCGAAGAAGGCGCAGCTGCGCGTCGCGATCGCTTTGCCGAGCGCCGTGTCGGCGCCGCTGGTCAGATCCGCGAGGGTGACTTTCTTCAGCTCGGTGCGATAGGCGCTTTCCGCTTTCAGCATCGCCGCATTCACGGCGCAGGGCGCCTTGAAGAAATGCGCGGCGACCGGCGACGGCCCGCGCTGGCGAATTTCGCCGCAGCGAAAAGCCGGTGCCGGCCCTTCGACCGCGAGCACCACATCGAGCAGCGTGATCTTGTCGGCCGGGCGTGCCAACCGGTAACCGCCTTTCGGGCCTGGCACCGACTCGAGAAGTCCCGCGCCGGCCAGCGCCTGCAAATGTTTCAAGAGATAACTCGCCGATACGCCGTGAAATTCCGCCAGCGCCGCCGCCGACAGCACGCCGCTGGGCGTCAAGCCGCTGAGCAGCAGCATGCAGTGGATCGCCTGTTCGACGCCGTCGCCGAGTTTCATGGCGCGACCGCCCTTCCCGCCGCAGAATGCCGTGACCTAATCATGGATATATAATATCCATGATTAGTTGAGAGTCAATCCTGTTCTGACCGCGCTGCGTCAGGCCATCGCCATCCCGTGTTGATTTGACGCAAAGGCCTTCCCGGCACGGTTTGCTAGGCTGGCGCAGTTTCCTGGAGTGGCCGATTTATGCTGACGCTGCGTTCCATCATCCATCCGACCGATTTTTCCGACGCCAGCGCGGAAGCCTTCGCCCATGCCTTGCGTATTGCGCTAACGGCGAAATGCGCGCTCACTCTGGTGCATGTCGCCACCGGCCG
>JAQSCR010000536.1 GCA_029945495.1 Pseudolabrys sp.
CAGCAGCACGCGCGGCACGTCGGACAGCTTGAGGTCCTTGTAGACGAAGACCGCGACGATGAAGGCGTAGACCGCGCTCATCGCAGCCGCCTCGGTCGGTGTGAACAGGCCCGAATAGATGCCGCCCATGACGATGACGATCAGCAGCAGACCCCACATCGATTCGCGAAACGCATGCAGCCGTTCCCGGAACGAGGCTTTCGGCATGCGCGGGTAGTCGTTTTTCCAGGCGCGATACCAGGTGGTGGCGCCGAGCATGGTGGCGAGGATGATGCCTGGGATGACGCCGGCAATGAACAGTGCGCCGATCGAGGTATTGGTGGCGACGGCATAGAGCACCATCACGATCGACGGCGGAATGAGAATGCCGAGCGCGCCCGAGGTGGCGATGACGCCGGCGCCGAAACGCTTCGGGAAGCCCTGCGCCACCATCGCCGGCAGGATCACCGAGCCGATCGCAACCACAGTCGCGGGCGAGGAGCCCGACACCGCGGCAAACAGCGCGCAAGCAACGACGCCGCCGAGGCCGAGGCCGCCGTACCAGTGGCCGACCATCGAGGTGGCGAAGTTGATCATGCGTTTGGCGACGCCGCCATGGGTCAGGAACGTGCCGGCCAAAATGAAGAAAGGGATCGCCATGATCTCGAAGCTCTCAAGCCCGGTAAACAGCTTGAGCGCCACCGATTCGGTCGGCACTTCGGTCAGCGTGAACATGAAGGTCAGCACGGTCAGGCCGAGCGCGATCGACACCGGCATGCCGGTGAACATCAGCGCCAGCAGCAGCGCGAACAGGATCAGCGCCCGCATGCCCTGCGGCAGCGTGATCAGGTGCACCTCGTGCGCGAAACAGATCGCCACGATCAGCAACGGAACGAGGATGATGATCAATCCGAGCGGGCCGGCGGAGCCGGTCTGCTTTTCGGCGGCGACCGGCGCGGGATGAAGGTCTTCGACGGCGTCGACGCCGTCGACATGCGCGGCGTCATGGTGCGGCAGTTCGCCGGTCCAGAAAAACCACCAGGCAACCTGCAGGAAACGGAAGCACATAAGTCCAGAACCGAGCGGGATCGCCGAGAACACGATCCACATCTTCACTTCAAGGTCGTTGGACTGGATGCCGGTGTGGTAGACCTTCCAGACGAAGGCGCCGCCGAAGGCCGCGACGGTGGCGGTGAACAGCGCGCCGCACAACAGGCCGAACAGAATCACGCGCTTGCGCGAGCCTGGGTTCAGCATGTTGACGAAAACATCGACACCGACATGGATGCCGGTGCGCACGCCATAGGCGGCGCCGAACTTGGCCATCCACACGAACATATAGATGCATAGTTCCTGCGCCCACGACAGGTCCCAGGAACTCATCCATTTGAAAATCGCCAGCAGCGGGACGGCAAGGAATGTTAGCCCGTGGGCGGTCGACCATTTCGACAGATCGATGGCCGCGCCGGTGCCGTAGCGATGCACCACGGCGACAAAAATCAGCAACGTCGCCGCCGCGATCAGAGTCGCGATGAGCCATTCTTCAAGACGATCGAGTACGCGAAGCAGCACGGTAATCCCCCCCCGGCGCCGGTCTTGAGCGACCGGTTCGGAATTTTTGCTCAATGTCCCCTCTGAGCAAACGTCCCTTCTGAGAAAATACGGCCGGGAATTCTACCATTCCCGGCCGCGTCTCTTATACACAGTATTAAAGCGTTAGTTCATCTTGATGTCGAGTTCCTTGGCGATGACATCGAGCACTTCCTGGCCGACGCGGCCCTTGGCCCAGGCATAGGTCGGGGCCATTGCTTTCTTCCACGCCACGATCTGCTCCGGGGTCAGGTAGTGCAAGGTCGCCTTGCCCTTCTTCTTGATGTCGGCAAGGGCATCGACGTTCTCGGTGTGGGCGATCGAGTTGGTGTAGTCGGTCGCTTCGTCCATCGCCTTCTCAAGCTGGCCGCGGATATCGGCCGGCAGGCCGGCCCAGAACTTCGAGTTGACGATCACCGCATACTGCAGATGCGCGTGATAGGATACGGTGATATCCTTCTGCACTTCGTCGAACTTCTGGGTCAGGTAGTTCGACGGGGTGTTTTCACAGCTGTCGACGACGCCGGTCTGCAGCGCCTGATAGACTTCCGAAAACGCCATGATCTGCGGAATGGCGCCCATGCCACGGAAATACTGGTCGGCGATCTTGGAGCCCGAAATGCGCACCTTGAGGCCCTGGAAGTCGCTCGGGTTCAGCAGCGGACGGTTGGCCGAAACCATGTGGAAGCCGTTGTCCCAGTAAGCCAGCCCGTGGATGCCCTTCGGCTCAAGCTTGCTAAACAGGTACTTGCCGACCGCGCCCTTCATGGCCTTGGCATAGGTGGCGTCGTCCTTGAACAGCCACGGCAGATCGAGCGCCTCGAATTCCTTGGCGCCAAGTGGCGCGAACTTGGCGGTCGAGGGCGCCAGCATCTGCACCGAGCCGAGCTGCAGCGCGTCCATCTCTTCCTTGTCTTTGAACAACTGCGAGTTCGGATAGACTTCAACCTTCACCTTGCCATTGGTGTATTTCTCGGCCAATTCCTTGAACTTGAGCGCGCCCTTGCCCTTCGGCGTGTCGTTGGCGACGACGTGGCTGAATTTGATGACGATCGGCGACTGGGCACTGGCCGAAACGGCCGACAGTGCGAGAACAGCAACGGCCGCGCCGATGAGCGCAAATGTTTTTTTCATAGGGGATGATCCTTACGCGTTTCCTGGATATGCCGATCGCTGCCGGCGTTTAGTCGAACCGGCTGGTCGGGCTACTGCCCGCCGGTTTCCGCCGGAAGGTTAGCTTGCCATCGCGGTCGGGCACATTAATTTTCCGTAACTATACGCGTGGCAGGTCGCCGTTCAAGTCCAAAGGCTGCGGCATTTGAAGCCCTTATCGCACTGCAACAAATCCGGTCTGTTGCCTGCGGACGCGCGACGCCTCCCGCCGGGCTTGGCCCATCTTCGCCGTTGGGCAACGGCCGCTTCGACCATCGCCCGGCCGTCACACGGATGCATCGCATGGGCGCACGGCTCGTCCGCCTTGCGTCATCCCACGCCCGCCACAGCGCCGGCCGAATCGATTCGCGCGGAGACGTTCAAGCCGACGCGGCACTTTCGCGCACGGCAGCGAGAAAATCGCCGCGAGCCACAAAACCGTAAACTGGTTTGTCAATTTCGCCCGTCGCGGTGGTTAATCATTAACCGTATCCCAAACGCCGGTAACTAGTTTGATGCCATGAGCGCGGCAATTGAGCCGTTCGATGAGTGCTCGCAACTCAAGGAGCCTGCTATGCGCGTCAATACGCCGGTCGTCGACGTCGAGTTCATGGTCAGTGACACTCTCGCCATCGTCTCGATGACGGATACCAAGGGCAACATCAATTACGCTAACCCCTACTTCATCGAGGCCAGCGGCTTTTCGGAAGACGAATTGATCGGCGCACCGCAGAACATTCTGCGCCATCCCGACATGCCGGCCACTGCCTTCGCCGATCTTTGGGCGACGATCAAATCGGGCCTGCCCTGGATGGGCCTGGTCAAGAACCGGCGCAAGAACGGCGAATACTATTGGGTGCAGGCCATCGTCACGCCGATTATCGAGAACGGCGCATGCGTCGGCTATACATCGGTGCGCTCCAGGCCGAGCCGCGAGCAGGTCGCCGCCGCGACGAAGCTTTACAAGATCGAAAGAGAAAGTCCCGGCACGGTGGTGCTCGACCGCGGCCGCGTCGCCGGAATGGGGCGGCTTGCGCGACTGAAAATGAAGACGCGCATTTCGCTCGGTCAGCGCGTCACGGTCACGTTCCTGTTTCTCCTCGCCGCGATCGGTGGCCTTGGCTGGGCCGCGTTATATCCCGAGGCAGTCGCACAACTGGGCCTCAATATGTGGCCGGGCGCGTTCGCCGCAGCGGCCATGAGCGTCGCCGCCGCGACCTGGCTTTATCTAGCGAGAAAAATTGTCGCCCCGCTGCAAACAGCCATCAAAACGACGCAGGCCATGGCCGGCGGCGACCTGACCGGGGTCTTCGATACCGAACGCTCCGACGAGATGGGACAATTGATGCTCGGGCTGTATCAATTGAACACCAACCTGCACAGCATCCTCGGCGACATCCGCAACAATTTCGGCAGCATGCTGACCGCGACCGCCTCGATCGCCAACGGCAATGTCGATCTGTCGGAACGCACCGACTCGCAAGCCGCGTCGCTCGAAGAAACCGCCGCCAGCATGGAAGAGCTGACCTCGACCGTGAAGCTGAATGCCGATCATTCCACGCGCGGCACCGAAGTGGCGCGGACCGCCTTGAGCAACGCCGACAAGGGCGGCGAGATCATGGGCAGGATCGTGACGACGATCAACGATATCAGCGAGTCCTCGGTCAAGATTTCGGACATCGTCGGCATCATCAACGGCATCGCCTCGCAGACCAATCTGCTGGCGCTCAACGCCGCCATCGAAGCCGCCCGCGCCGGCGAAGCCGGCCGCGGCTTCGCGGTGGTCGCCACCGAAGTGCGCAGCCTGGCGCAGCGCTCGGCCGAAGCGGCCAAGGAGATCAAGCAGTTGATCGACAATTCGAGCGAGAAGGTGCAAAGCGGCACGGTGCTGGCGCAGCAGGCCGGCGCGACGATGGAAGAGATCATCGCCTCGGTGAACAGTGTCGCCGGCATCATTCGCGAAATATCGACCGCGTCGATCGAACAAAGCGCCGGCATCGGTCAGGTCAACGACGTCATCACGCAGATGGATGAAGTCACGCAGCGCAATGCCGCGCTGGTCCAGGAAGCCGCGACCGCCACCGGCGGTCTGGAACGGCAAGGCAGCAAGCTGATGCAGGCTTTGGCAAGCTTCAAGCTCAAGGGCAGCACCCGCGATGCCGCCTCATCGCCCGCTGCGTCCGCTCGGGCGAAGAACGCGCCGCGCCGGATGCGCGACGCCGCCTAGCCGCCGGGCAACACGACGCCTGTGGACGCGTTCACGCCCACAGGCGTTCTTTTTCCAGGCCCTTGTAGATGTCGGCGACAAACTCGCCGTAGCCGTTGAACAGCAAGGTCGGCTTGCGCTCGCCGGTGCCGATGATCTCCTCGTCGGCCTGGCTCCAGCGCGGATGCGGCACCTGCGGATTGACGTTGGCCCAGAAGCCGTATTCAGAGGCCTGCAAGGCTTCCCAATAAGTCTTCGGCTGCTTGTCGGTGAAGGTGAAGTGGTTGATCGACTTCACCGACTTGAAGCCGTATTTCCACGGCACCGCCAGCCGGATCGGCGCGCCGTGCTGCTTGGCGATCGGATGGCCATAGGCGCCGGTGGCGAGGAAGGCGAGTTCGTTGCTCGCCTCGGCCATCGTCAGGCCTTCGGTGTAAGGCCACGGATACCAGCTCTTCTTCTGGCCGAAGGCGACCTTCGGATCCATGAAGGTCTTCCTCTCAATGTATTTCGCCGAGCCGAGCGGCTTCGCCAGTTCCACAAGCTTGGCCAGCGGAAAACCGCTCCAGGCAATCGCCATGCTCCAGGCTTCGACGCAGCGGTGGCGATAGGTGCGCTCCTCGATTCCCATCTTGCGGATCAATTCGTCGATGCCGATCTCGAACGGCTTTTCCACCATGCCGTCGATCTTGATCGTCCACGGCCGCGTGTTGAGCACCTGCGCCGCGCTGGCGATGGTCTTCTGCTCGCCGAATTCATAGAAGTTGTTGTAGTTGCCGTTGACCTTCTCGTCGGTGATCGGCCGGTCGAGCTTGTACTTGGCGTTGAGCTTGGCCGGATAGAGATCGGCGGTCGGGTCCGGCATATTGGCGAGGTCGGTGACGCGCTGCGCCCGGGCGGCGAGCGGCGACAGCGCCATGGCCGCCGCGCCGCCGATCAGTAGCTTACGCCGGTTGAATGCCAGATGTTCGGGCGTGAGCTGGCTCTCGGGAATTTCCCAGCCGCGGCGGCGAATAATGTTCATCGGCTCATCCTCTCGAAATTGATGTCCAAGAGGTACGGCGGCGGCCGCTCACAGGCAAGTCACGGATGCGGGAGGCGGCCTACTCCGCCGCCCTTCTTGCCGCCACGATCTGTTCCGCGGTGCGGCCGCTCAGTTCTGCCATATGGTCGAACTTGAACGTGAACGAACCGACACCGGCGGTGGCCGAGCGCACCTCGATGATGAGGTCGCCGATCTCGGCTTCCGGCAACTGCGCGCGCACGGTGTCCCAGCCGTCCCAGCCCTCGCGCGTGTCGAAGCCGAGAATATGGCCGCGCCGCCCGGACAGGATCGCGTTCATGCGCGCGGTCGCGTCGCTCGGGCAGACGATCTCGACCAGGTGGATCGGCTCCAGCAGCACCGGCTGGCATTGCGGCAGGCCTTCGACGATGGCGATGCGGCCGGCGGTGCGGAACGCCATGTCGGACGAGTCCACCGTATGATACGAGCCGTCGACCAGCGCCACCGCCACATCGACCACCGGGAATCCGAGCGGCCCGTGCTTGAGCGCGTCGATGACGCCCTCCTCCACCGCCGGAATGTAATTGCGCGGCACCACGCCACCGGTGATCTTGTCCTCGAACTTGAAGCCGCTTGAGCGCGGCAGCGGCCTGATCTCCAGCACCACATCGCCGAATGCACCGTGGCCGCCGGATTGTTTCTTATGCCGGCCGCGAAGGCTGATCGGCTTGCGGATGGTCTCGCGGTAGCCGACGCTCGGCGGCCGCGTCAGCACCGGCACCTGGTAGCGGTCGCCGAGCCGCTCGGTCACCACGCGCAGATGCATCTCGCCCTGGCCCCAGATCACCACCTCGTGGCTTTCGGCATTGTGATCGACGCGCAGTGACGGATCTTCGTCGGTCAGCCTGACGAAAGCCTGGCCGAGCTTGACGTCGTCCTTGCGTTCCTTGGCCTGCACGGCGATTGCCAGCACTGGCGCAGTGGGCACGACCTTCACCATCGCGGCGCGCGCCTGCTGGCCGGACGAGAGGATATCGCCGGTCTTGGCGCCGTCGAGTTTGCCGAAGGCGACCGTGTCGCCAGCGGCAGCTTGTGCACGCTTGACGAAATTCGCGCCCATCGCGGTGAATACGCCGGAGACCCGGCCCGCCTCGCCGCTCGACTTGAGGAAGGTGGTGCCGTCACCGGCTTCGCCGGACAGCACGCGCGCGACCGACATCTTGCCGCCGTGGCCGGTGTGGAATGTCTTGAGCACCAGCGCCACCGCGTCATAGCCCGATTTGATGCCGAGGCGCTGGGCGGTTTCCGCCACCGTCGGCGCCTCGTGACGCAGCGCCTTCAACAGCCGCAACACGCCGTTCGAGCGGATGGCGCAGCCGAGCAGCACCGGGCAGACGATGCGCTCGCGCAATTCCTTGGCGAGATCGTCGAACACCTTGTCGCGCGGCGGCTCCATGTCGGCGAGCAATTGTTCGAGCAGTTCGTCGTCGTGATCGGCCAGCGTCTCCAGCATGGTGAAGCGCGCTTCCTTTTCGCGATCGCGGTTCTCGCCGGCGAGCTCGATCACTTCGGACGCGGCATGCTCGCGATAGACATGCGCACGTTCGAGCGCGAGATCGACGAAGCCCGAGACGATCGTGCCGTTCCAGATCGGAATCTGCCGCAGCAGCAGCGGCACGCGCGAGGCCGGCTGCAGCAGCTTGATGGTCTCGCGCACGCGCTTGTCGGCCTTGTCGATCTTGTTGAGAAACAGGAAATGCGGAATGTTCTGGTCTTCGAGTTCGCGCAGGATCAACTGCAGCTGCGGCACCTTCTTTTCGTCCGCCTCGCAGACGACGACGACGGCATCGACCGCCGGCAGCACGCAACGCATGTCGTGAATGAATTCGATCGATCCCGGACAATCGATGAAAGTGTAGCTGTCGCCCATGAATTCTGTGGTGGCGAAGGAGGCCTCGACGCTCATCTTGTGATGGCGGGCTTCCTTGGAGGCGTCGCCGACCGTGGTGCCGGTCTCAACGGTGCCTTGGCGCGGAATGGCGCCGGTTCGCGCGAGGATCGCTTCGAGCAGCGTGGTCTTGCCGCTCTGGAAAGGGCCCACCAATGCGATGCACCGGGGACCCTTGGAACTTATTGCCGCTGTACTCTTCTTCGCGGGACTCTTGCCGTTATGTCCCATCTCAAATCCTCCCAATTCGGCCGGGAGTTGGACCAACGTTACCCGGCCCGCCCGCATATCGTCTCAGGCATTGGCGGGGCTGGCAAGGGCCTACGCCGTCATGCCCGGGCTTGACCCGGGCATCCATGATGAATCTCAACGGTCTAAGGGCTTTCGTAAAATTTTCTTTGTCGCAGCGCGTCATGGATTGCCGGGTCACGCCCGGCAATGACAAGGATCGAGTTACCGGCTTGTGTTGAAACTCGAATCCACGATCAGCCGCGCCTCGATGTCTTTGTCGATCAGCGCTTGCGATTGGTACCAGGCGACCTGGCGCGCAATATCGGGCAAATCGAGCCGCGCGTCGCGCTCCATGTTGTAGATGCCGGCTTCGACCGTGGGGCCGGCGGTATCCAGCGGCCGGCCGGGGAAGACATAGCGCGCGATCTTGGCCGCCATCTCCCGCGTCCGCGCATTGGTGACGCGCTTGCCGAAGCGATCGTTGTGCAGGAACACGGCGGCGTATTCGCCCGCGGCGCGCCGATAGGCGCGCACGAATTTCTCCATCGTCGCGCGCCGCGTCTCGGTGGCCTTGCTCGAGACAAACAGCGCGCCGAGTTGCGTCTCGTCCATTTCCGAATACCAGGCGAGCAGCCGCGCCTCGCCGGCAGCCAGCAAGGCGCGCGCCTCGGTGCCGGGCAGAATGGCGGCGTCGGCCGTGCCGGTGGCGATCGCCCGCGCGATCTCGGCGAGCGAGCCTTGCGGCTTCAAGGTGACGTTGCGGATGTCGAACTGTTTCACGCGCGCGATCTGGCCGATCTGATAGTGCAAGGCAGTGCCGAGGCGGTAGGTCGCGAAGGATGCGGTGCCGAGATTTTCCGGCTTGCGCTGGCCGCGCTCGAATGCGGCGTTCGAGACAACGATGTCGTTGCCTTCATAGTCGGCCTTCTCGCGCACCTGCGCGGCGACCGCCTTGATCGTGCCGGCACCGGCGAACTTGAACGCCGTCGCGGTAAAGCCGGCGAGGCCGAAATCGGTGGCGCCGGCGGCGAGCGCCTCGGCCACGTCCTCGTCGGACGCATAGGCCGTCATCTCGACGTCGAGCCCTTCGGCCTTGAACAGGCCCTGCTCGACGCCGAGGAACAGCACGCTGTTGGCGATCGCGCGCGTGGTGCCGACCGTCACCCGCTCCTGCGCCAAGGCTTGCGTAGAGCCTGGCGTAAAGGCGGCAGTCAGCAGCGCGGCGATGAGGGAGAGGGCAGCCAGGACGCGGCGAATCATGCGCGGGAGAATAGCGAAGGTTCCGCCGATTCGCTCTGCTTCCCCTCTCCCCGCCTGCGGGGAGAGGGGAAAAGAGCTACTTCAAATTGCCGCAGAAGCGCTGGATG
>JAQSCR010000537.1 GCA_029945495.1 Pseudolabrys sp.
ATTGAGCACGCCGACGGCTCGACCTCGGAGACGACGGGCGCGCTGCTGATCGGCGCCGACGGCATCCATTCGGCGGTGCGCGCGCAGATGCACCCGAGCCAGCCGCCGATCCACTGGGGCGGCGCCATCATGTGGCGCGGCACGACGCAGGCCAAGCCGATCCGCAGCGGCGCCTCCTTCGTCGGCCTCGGCACGCATCGCCAGCGCGTGGTGTTCTATCCGATCTCGCATCCCGATCCGAAGACCGGCCTGTCGACGATCAACTGGATCGCCGAGACGACTTTGGACAACAGCGAAGGCTGGAAACAGACCGGCTGGTTCCGGCAAGTGGAGGTCGAGGATTTCGTCCACCATTTCGACAACTGGGTGTGGGACTGGCTCGACGTGCCTTCCTTCCTCAAGCAGGCCGACGTCGCTTTTGAAAATCCGATGATTGACCGCGATCCGGTGCCGACCTGGCGCGACGGCCCGGTGGCGCTGATGGGCGACGCCGCGCATGCGATGTATCCGACCGGCTCCAATGGCGCGAGCCAGGCGATCGTCGACGCGCGCGTTCTCGGCGCGACGATGGTCGCGCACGGCGTTACGGTCGACGCGCTGGCGGCATATGACGAACAACTGTGCGGGCCGATCTCGCAGCTCATCTTGCGCAACCGCGGCGCAGGACCCTTCGGCTTGCTCAACATGGTCGACGAGCGTTGCGGCGGCACCTTCGCCAATATCGACGACGTCATTCCGCCGCAGGAGCGCGCCGAGTTCATGGCCGGCTACAAGGCCGCCGCCGGCTTCGCCATCGAGAAGCTCAACAACGCGCCGCCGACGATTGCCAAGGGCGCAAGGGCGCGCGTGGCGCAGGCCGTGTGAGCCGCCGCGCCTAAAGCCTGCCGCCACCCGACGATCTCTCCTCGTCATCCTGAGGTGCGAGCGCAGCGAGCCTCGATGGACGCCCGCCCAAGAGTCTGGGGCCGTCGCCCTTCGCGGCTCGCGGCCGTTGGCCGCTCGCACCTCAGGGTGACGGATTAATTGCTGTCGCGGGGTGATCTATGGAGTCAAAAACTTCGCCCGCACCCGTGCCGCCTGGTCGGGATCGGCGCGCACGGTGACGGCGAGCTTACCCTGCTCGTCCATCTCCTTGGACAGCACTTCGGCGTGGCGATAGAGCCAGCTCAATCCGGCGCCATCGGACGGATCGAGCAACAGGTCGATGGTCAGGCGGCCTTGCGCCAGACGGCCTTCGACGGCCTTGATGAGATTGTCGAGCCCCTCGCCGCTCAAGGCCGAGACTGCGACCGGGCGGCGTTCGGCCGGCTGCCGCTCGACCAGGTTCATGATGCGCTCGCGGCCGTCGGCGTCGAGGCGATCGATCTTGTTCCAGACTTCGATCAGGCGCGGATCGGTCGGCTCGATGCCGAGTTCGCCCAGGACTTTTTCGACGTCATGCGACTGCGCGCCGGTGTCGTCGTGCGACATATCGCGCACATGCAGGATGATGTCGGCTTCGATGACTTCTTCCAGCGTGGCGCGGAACGCCGCCACCAGGCTGGTCGGCAGATCGGAGATGAAGCCGACCGTGTCGGACAAAATAATGCGGTTGCCGTGCGGCAGATCGAGCGCGCGCATGGTCGGGTCGAGCGTGGCGAACAGCATGTCGGCCGACAATACACTCGCGGTCGTCATGCGATTGAACAAGGTCGACTTGCCGGCGTTGGTGTAACCGACCAGCGCGACGATCGGATAGGGCGTGCGCTTGCGCGCGTCGCGGTGCAGCTTGCGGGTGCGCTTGACGCGTTCGAGCTCTTCCTCGATGCGCATGATCTTGTCCGACAGCATGCGGCGGTCGGATTCGATCTGGGTTTCGCCGGGACCGCCGAGAAAGGCGCCGCCGCCGCGCTGGCGCTCGAGATGCGTCCACGAGCGAACCAGCCGGCCCTTCTGATAGGTCAGATGCGCGTGCTCGACCTGTAGCGCACCTTCGCGCGTGCGGGCGCGGCGGCCGAAGATTTCGAGAATCAAGCCGGTGCGGTCGATGACCTTGGCGCCCCACGCCTTTTCCAGATTGCGCTGCTGCACCGGCGTGATCGGGCAGTCCATGATGACGACCGAGACGTCGAGGCTCTTGGCGAGGCCGGCGATTTCGTCGACCTTGCCTTTGCCGATATAAGTCGGCGGCCGCACCGCATGCAACGTGACGACGAGACCATGCGTCACGTCAAGGTCGATGGCGCGGGCAAGGCCCATCGCCTCCTCGAGACGCGCTTCCGGCGTACGCGTGTCGGGCAGACGCGCGCCGTGGCGCACCGTCTGCTGCTTGAGCCACGGCTCGATGACAAGCGCGCGTCCGCTCCCCGAGCCGGATGGCGTCAGGCTGTCCTTGCCGTCGTCGCGCTCGCGCTGCTCCAAACTAGGTCACAATCCAAAAAAGCGGGGTCATCATACGCATGTCTTTATTGCGCATGATCTTGTCCGAAAACCGGTTCCCACTTTTCGGGATCATGCGCGCTAGGCTTTTTCCACCGCGAAGGGCTCTTCGCTGCCTTCGAACAACTGGATCGGGTGTCCCGGCATGATGGTCGAGATCGCGTGCTTGTACACGAGCTGGGAATGTCCATCCCGCCGCAGCAGCACGCAGAAATTATCGAACCAGGTGACGACGCCCTGCAGTTTCACGCCATTGACCAGAAATATGGTGAGCGGGATTTTTGCCTTGCGGACGTGATTGAGAAAAGTGTCTTGCAGGTTTTGTGCACGTTCGGCTGCCATGGCCGTGTTCCATTTTTTAGCTCGCATCTTAACGCGCGAGACATTTCGTTGCCCTTTAGCCTTCGCATGCGAAGAACCGCATGGACCGCCAGCCCCACAGCAGGCGGTTTGAAGTCCGGGAACCGGCATTAGACGGTAGCAGGGCCGCGGGTGCAAGCGGAAGTTGGCGTGCAATGCGGCAAGCCGCTGAATTAAATGTGATTTCCCGGGATTCCCGTGGACCGGGCCGGCCCAAGGGTCTCCCCACGGCCGGGCCCGGATCAGCTGAATTCGGCCTGGCTGTGGTAGTCGCGGCGCAAGGCGGAGGCGATGAGGCCAGGGCCGCCATTGCCGACCGGGCGGCCGTCAATGCTAATCACGGGCATGACCAGCTGGCTCGCCGAGGTGACGAAGGCCTCGCGCGCGGCATAGGCCTCCTCAACCGTGAACGGCCGCTCCTCGAAGCTCAAACCCTGCCGGGCGATCAGGTCGAGCACGACCGAGCGGGTGATGCCGGGCAGGATGTCGCCTTCCAGCGGCCGGGTGACCAGCACGCCGTCGCGGGTGATGATCCAGGCATTCGACGAGGCGCCTTCGGTGACGCAGCCTTGCGCGTCGACAAGCCAGGCCTCGCGGGCGCCCTGCTCGCGCGCCTGCTGCTTGGCCAGCACATTCGGCAGCAGCGCCACCGATTTGATGTCGACACGCTGCCAGCGGATATCCGGCACGGTGACGACGGATATGCCCTCGGCCGCCTGTTTCTCGTTTTTTGCGCTGTCGTGGCTGCGCGACGTCACGATGACGGACGGTCTCGTGCCGGCCGGCGGGAAAGGGAAGTCCCGACGCATCTCGCCACGGGTCACCTGGAGATAGACGATGCCGTCACGGACGCGGTTGCGACGCACGGTTTCGCGCATGACGATGGCCAGCGCTTTCGGCGACATCGGATGCGCCATGCGGAGTTCGCGCAGCGACCGGTCGAGCCGCGCCATATGGCGGCGCTCGTCGACCAGACGGCCGCCCCTCACCTCGCAGACTTCATAAACACCGTCGGCGAATTGATAGCCGCGGTCCTCGATGCCGACCATGGCGTGCGCATGCGGGACGTACTGGCCGTTGACGTAAGCGATGCGCGACATTGCGAGATCAACCTATTCCCAGCGCCTTGAGCTTCCTGTGCAGCGCGGAGCGCTCCATGCCGACGAATTCGGCGGTGCGCGAAATGTTGCCGCCGAAGCGGGAAATTTGCGCCACCAGATATTCGCGCTCGAACACTTCGCGCGCGTCGCGCAACGGCAGGCCCATCAACTGCTCGCCGCCATTGCCGTTCGGCATCGCCGGCACCATCGAGCCGACATCGGGCGGCAGCATGGTGGCATCGAGCACCGCATCTGGATCGCCGCCGGCCAGGATCATCAGCCGCTCGATGTTGTTGCGCAGCTGCCGCACATTGCCCGGCCAGCTGTGCGATTGCAGCACCGCCATCGCGTCGTCGCCAATGCGGCGCTTCGGCAGGCCGGTCGATTGCGAAATCTGGTCCATGAAATAGTCGATCAGACCCGGAATGTCGTCGCGCCGTTCGGCCAAAGGCGGCACGCGGATCGGCACCACCGACAGGCGGTGATAGAGGTCCTCGCGGAAGGTGCCTTCGGCGATCGCCACTTCGAGATTGCGCGAGGTCGAGGCGACGATGCGCACGTCGACGGCGACTTTTGCGCTACCGCCGACGCGCTGGAAGGTCTGATCGACCAGCACGCGCAGGATCTTGTTCTGGGTTTCGCGCGGCAGATCGGCGACGTCGTCGATGAACAATGTGCCGCCATGCGCGTCCTCGAGCGCGCCCAGCTTGCGGCCGTCGGCGCCATTGGCCTCGACGCCGAACAGTTCGGTCTCCATGCGCTCGGGCGTGATCGCGGCGGCGTGGATGACGATGAACGGTCCGACGGCGCGCGCCGACAATTGATGCAGCGTGCGCGCCGCCAGTTCCTTGCCGGCGCCGGAGGGACCGACGATCAGCACGCGGCTGTTGGTCGGCGCGACGCGGTCGATCGCCTGGCGTAAAACCGACATCACCGCCGACTTGCCGACCAAAGTCGAGGGCTGCGGCGCCAGCTGCTTGAGCTGCTTGACCTCGCGCTTGAGCCGCGAGGTTTCCAGCGCGCGGTCGGCCACCAGCACCAGCCGGTCGGCCTTGAACGGCTTCTCGATGAAATCGTAAGCGCCGTGCTTGATGGCGGCGACCGCGGTTTCGATATTGCCGTGGCCGGAGATCATGACGATGGGAATTTCCGGGTGCTCGGCTTTGAGAATGTCGAGCAGCTGCAGGCCGTCGAGCCTGGAACCCTGCAGCCAAATATCGAGGAAAATCAGGTTCGGCCGCCGCGCCACGATCGACGCCAGCGCGTCGTCGCTGTTGCGCGCGGTGCGGGCGACATAGCCTTCGTCTTCCAGAATGCCGGCGACCAGATCGCGGATATCGGCTTCGTCGTCAACGATGAGAATTTCTGCGGCCATTGAATTCACTCGTTAAGCGTCATTTGCGGCGCCGCCGTGTCGGCGGCAGCGGCGGTGGTGTCGGACGGCTTGGTTTCGGGTTTGCCGGCGGCGGAAAACTGCATGCGCACCCAGGCGCCGCGTTGTCCGGGGATCCTGTCGGCGGCGTCGCGCAATTCGATCGCGCCGCCGTGTTCCTCGACGATGCGGCCGACGATGGCCAGGCCTAAGCCCGTACCCTTCTCGCGCGTGGTGACATAAGGCTCGACCAGCCGGCTGCGGTTTTCCTTCGGCAGGCCGATGCCGTTGTCGATCACGTCGATGACGATGTTGCCGCCCTCGCGCGCGGCAAAGACGTGGATCGCGCCTTTGCCCGATCCTTGGCCCAATTCATCCGGCGGCACCGCGGCGATCGCCTCGGTGGCGTTCTTGATCAGATTGGTGAGCGCCTGCGAGATCAGCCGGCGGTCGAATTGCGCCGGCATCGGGCTCTCGGTGATCTCGGCGTCGATGTCGATCTCGGCATTGCCGACGCGCATCAGGAACACCGCCTGGCGCACGGTGTCGGCAACGTCCTCGGCGACGATCACCGGCTTGGGCATGCGCGCGAACTTGGAAAACTCATCGACCATGCGCCTGATGTCGTCGACCTGGCGAATGATCGTGTCGGTGCATTGCTCGAAGATGGCGCGGTCCTCGACGATCACCTTGCCGTATTTGCGGCGCAGGCGTTCGGCCGACAGCTGGATCGGCGTCAGCGGATTCTTGATCTCATGGGCGATGCGGCGCGCGATGTCGGCCCAGGCCGAGGTGCGCTGCGCGGCGACCAGCTCAGTTATGTCGTCGAGCGTGATGACGTAGCCCTGCCCGGCCTCGCCGGACTGTTCGCCGGTGACCCGCACCGACAGATTGCGCTCGCGGCCGTTGCGCGAAATGGTGACCTGATCCTGGGTACGGGCGCCGGTCTTGGCGGCCAGCATGATGCCGGCCAGTTCCGGAAACACCTCGTCGAGCGGCTTGCCGAGCGCATCGGCTTCGCTGCGGCCGATCAGCTTCTCGGCCGAGCGGTTGAGAATGCGCACATGGCCGAGACTGTCGACGCCGATGACGCCGGCCGAGGCGCCGGCCAGCACCGCTTCGGTGAATCGCCGCCTGGTGTCGATGACGTCGCGGGCGCGCACCAGATCGTCGCGCTGGGTGCGCAGCTCCTGCGTCATGCGGTTGAAGGTCTCGCCAAGATGGGCGAGATCGCCTTCCGCCTGCCGCACCGGCACGCGCACATAGAGATTGCCTTCCGATACGGCATTGGCGGCGCCGATCAGCCGGCGGATCGGCGCGACCAGCCGGTTGGCGAAGTTGAAGCCGATCCAAACCGCCGACAACAGCACGATCAGCGCGATCACGGTGTACATCAAGGCGAACGCCACCTGCACGCCGACGCGGCGCTGTTCGATCGCGGTGTATTCGTTGACGCTTGCCTGCGTCTCGCGCAACTGCGGCACGACGCGCGGATCCAAGAGCCGCGTCACATACAGATAGCGGTTGTCGAAATTGCGCAGCTTGACGATGGCCGCGACATAGTTGGTGTCCGGCAGCAGCACCAGCTGCGGCTCGGTGTCGCTGACATTCGCCAAAGCCTCGCGCGGCGGCAACGCGAATGTCAGCGTGGTCTTGACGTCGGCGCGCGCCACCACGTCGAGATCCTGGTCGAGCACGATCGCGGCCCCCAAGCCGCGCACCGCGGCCTGGAAGGTCAGGAACTGCTCGAGCTTCTGCGGCTCCTGATCGAACACCGCCTTGGAGCGCGACAGATCGATGGCCACCACGAGAATATCGGAGCGCACGATCTGGGCGTGGTCGTTGAGATAGGCCTGCGCCACGATCAGCGAATTTTCGATCGCGGCGCGCGTGCGGGTGGAGAACAGCCGGTCGAGGCCGCGGTCGAGCGTGACGCTGGCGACGATGGCGACCAGGATCGCCGGCGCCGCCGCAATCAGCGAAAACAGGCCGACGATGCGGACATGCAGCTTGGCGGCGGCACGGCCGGAGCGGCGCGCCTGCACCACTTGCCAGACCTCGCGCACGATGATGGCGAGCAGCAGCACCACGGTCGCGGCGTTGACCAGCAGCAGAGTGACGACGACGTAATGGGTCGGCGACACCGGCGTCAGATCGGCGAGCACGACGAAGGTAACCAAGGCCGACAACAGCGCCAGTGCGACCGCTACCGGTCCCAGGATCCGCCGCTCCTCGCGCCGCGGCGACGGCGGGGCGGACAGTGCGATCTCGGCGGTGGCGGGGTGATCGCTCATTGAACGCGGAGGTCCATGATTTTCGGAGTTTTGGCAGCAAAACGATAGGGCCCGCGAGGCGCGGACTGGCGACAGGCTCAACTGCCGGAAAAGGCGGAGCCTTCGCCGGCAGTGATGCTTTTATACAACAATGTTGCCAAATTACGACAAGACTGCGGCGTGGACCCACAGTTTCGGTTAATGGGCGGGGATTGGGTGGGGTTTACCCCTACCCGACCATATCACGCACCAGCGGCGCGACCTTGCGGCCGTAGAGCTCGATGCAGCGCATCATCTTGGCGTGCGGCAGCGGGCCGGCCGAGTACTTCATGTCGAAGCGGGTGGCGCCGAGCGCCTTGATGGTGGCGGCGATCTTGCGCGCGACCGTTTCGGCTGAGCCGACATAGAGCGAGCCATGCGCGATTTCGCGTTCGAATTCGGTCTTGCCGAACGGTGCCCAGCCGCGCTCCGCGCCGATCTTGTCGCGCATGCGCTTGTAGTCGGCATAAAGCTCCTCGCGCGCCAGCGCGTCGGTCTCGGCGACGTAGCCGTGCGAATGGACGCCGACCGGCAGCATCGGTTTGCCGGCGTCGGTGAGCGCGCCGCGATAGAGATCGACGAAGGGCGCGAAGCGCTTCGGATCGCCGCCGATGATCGCCAGCATCATCGGGAAACCGTAATGGGCGGCGCGCATCACCGACTCCGGCGTGCCGCCGACGCCGATCCAGGTCGTCAACGTACCGGACTCCGTTTTTGGAAAGATCGGCTGGTTTTTCAGCGGCGGCCGGGTGCGGCCCTGCCAGGTCACCGGCTGCTGCTTGATCACCGCGGCGTAGAGATCGAGCTTCTCGTTGAACAGTTCCTCGTATTGGTTGAGGTCAAAGCCGAACAGCGGAAACGACTCGATGAACGAGCCGCGGCCGAGGATCACTTCGGCCCGCCCGTTCGAGGCGGCGTCCAGCGTCGCGAAGCGCTGATAGACGCGGATCGGATCGTCGGACGACAGCACGGTGACCGCCGAGCCGAGACGGATGCGCGTGGTGCGGCCGGCGATTGTACCCAGCACCATTTCCGGCGAGGCCACCGCGAAGTCGGCGCGATGATGTTCGCCGACGCCGATGAAGTCGACGCCGACGGAATCGGCCAGCACCGCCTCGTCGACCAGATCGCGGATGACTTGCGCGGCGTGGAGCGGTTTGCCGTCGGGCCCGTCGGTGACGTCGCCGAAGGTGTCGAGGCCGAGTTCGATTGCGGCTGCCATGCATATTGTCCGTTCATGCCACCCCCGCCTGCGCGAGGGCCGAACGGTCAATACACCAATTCAGCCGGAATGGAACGCCGGTTAGTTGCCGCCCCTGAACACCTGGATGTCGAGATCGCGGATTTTCTTGCGCAAGGTGTTGCGGTTGACGCCGAGGAGATCGGCGGCGCGGATCTGGTTGCCGCGGGTGGCGGCGAGCGCGGCGGTCAGCAACGGATATTCGATCTCGCGCAGAATCCGGTGATAGAGCCCGGCCGGCGGCAGCCCGTCTTCGAAGCCGCCGAAATAGGTCGACAGGTGACGCTCGACCGCGGCCGAGAGGTTTTCATCGGCGCGCGGCTCGTCGCCGCCGACCGGCAGCGCCGGCTGCGCCAATTCGGCATCCATGACGGCGGCCGTAATAGTCTCCTGCGGATAGAGCGCGGCCAGACGGCGCGCCAGGTTTTCCAGTTCGCGCACATTGCCCGGCCAGCGGTGACGCTTGAGGCGTTCCTGCGCGCCCTGGTCCAACTGCTTGGGCGGCAGGCCTTCGCGCGCAGCCTGCGCAAAGAAGTGGCGGATCAGGTCGGGAATATCCTCGGTGCGCTCGCGCAAGGGAGGCAAGCGCAGCGGCACCACGTTGATGCGGAAAATCAAATCCTCGCGGAACAGGCCCTGCTGGTTCAATTGGCGCA
>JAQSCR010000538.1 GCA_029945495.1 Pseudolabrys sp.
CATGATGAGGCTGATGCTGCAAATCAGAGTGGCAGTATGAAATTTCGCCAAAGGCCGGCCAGACAACCTCCAGAAGCCAAGGACAATGAACGCGACTACGGCCGATGGGATTAACGGATCAGGAATGTGGGTCAGCAAAGCGAATGCATCAGCCTGGGGAAGTTGCGTGTGGACCAGCAGCGCAATGGGCTGATCAAGCCACAGATATGAGATTGCAGAAGCCAGTGAGGTTGTCGCCAAACTCAAAAGCCAACGTTGCGTCGCGATCATTCGACTATTCCCAGGTTGATGAGCGTTGCCTAGACAAGAACAATAACAGTGGCCATTAATTCATTGCATTTTATGCTAGATTTGCATAAAGACGACCGCGCTCAAACCAAGAAATAGCTTATGTGCCCCACACAGTAATTGTGCGGGATTTTAGATCCCGCGGAATTGTTATAAAAATGGAATGGGCTTTTGTCGCGCACAGCTGTTTGTCGCGGCAATGGGAGCCTCGAACTATACCTACGCCGAGGCCTGCCCGAGCGAGTGTCTGTCCGATTGGATCGGCGTGCATACTAACGTATTCAGGTATCTCGGCGGCGTGCCGAAGTTCGTGGTCTGCGATAATCTCAAGGCCGCCGTGACCAACCCGGATCGCTACGATCCAGGTCTCAATCGAACCTACGCCGAGATGGCCAGCCATTACGGCACCGCTATCCTCGCGGCAAGGCCGAGACGCCCGAAGGACAAGGCCAAGGTCGAGGTCGCCGTCCAGATCGCGCAGCGCTGGGTCCTGGCGCGTCTGCGCAATCAGCGCTTCTTTTCCCTGGCGGAGCTTAATGCTGCCATTGGCGTGCTTGTCGTCGAGCTCAATGCCCGCCAGATGCGCGGTTTCGGCTCCAGCCGGGCCGAACTGTTCGCCGAGATCGATCGTCCCAAGCTGGGAGCGCTGCCCGACCGGCCCTACGTCTTTGCGCGCTGGAAGCGCTGCCGCGTCGCGCCCGACTATCACGTCGAGATCGACGGACATTGGTATTCCACCCCTTACCGCCTGATCCGTGAACTCGTCGACGTACGCATTGCCGACAAGACGGTCGAGATATTCCACAAAGGCCAGAGGATCGCCAGCCACCCCCGCGCACCTAACCGCCGCGGCCACACCACGATTGCCGAGCACATGCCGAGCGCCCATCGTCGCTACGGCAAGTGGACCCCAGGAGGGTTGATCGCGGCCGGCGAGAAGATTGGTCCGTCGACCGCGGCATTTTTCCAGGCCGTCATCGCTGCAAGGCCGCATCCCGAGCAAGGCTTTCGCACCTGCCTCGGCATCCTGTCGCTGGCCAGGGGCTACGACAATGCGCGCGTCGATGCAGCCTGCCGGCGCGGCATCCTCATCAAGGCGCGCTCCGTCGCCTCGATCCGTTCGATCCTCAATAACGGCCTCGATCGCGCTTTCCTTGACGAGACGTCCAACGACCAACCTCTGCGCCACGGCAATATCCGAGGTCAGGGCTACTTCCACTGAACCATGGAGAATCCCAATGCTGACGCACCCCACCCATGAACGGTTGATCGCACTCGGCTTGGCCGGAATGGCCAAAGCCTTCGAAGAGCAACGACGATCACCGGATCTCGATGCCCTGTCGTTCGAGGAGCGTGTCGGCCTTCTTGTCGATCGCGAAGCTGCCGAACGAGACACCAAGCGTCTCACGACCCGTCTCAAGTTCGCCGCGTTGCGCCAAAGCGCATGCGTGGAAGACGTCGATTTGCGCACGCCACGCGGCATCGACCGCGCGGTCTTTGCCAGACTCGTCGGTGGCGACTGGATCAACCACAACGAGAACTTGCTCGTCACAGGGGCGACCGGGCTCGGCAAAAGCTGGATTGCTTGCGCCCTCGGCCATAAAGCCTGTCGCGACAATCGCTCAGTTCAGTATCATCGCGTCCCACGCCTATTCGAGGCGCTCGCCCTCGCTCGCGGTGACGGCCGCTACGGCCGAATGCTCAAAAACCTCGGCCGCGTTCAACTCCTCATCCTTGATGACTGGGGCCTGTCGGTACTCAATCCGCCCGAACGGCGCGACCTCCTGGAGATCCTCGATGATCGCCATGGCCGCGCCTCCACCATTGTTACCAGCCAGATCCCGGTCGAGCATTGGCACGACATCATCGGCGATCCCACTCTCGGCGACGCGATCCTGGATCGCCTCGTTCACAACGCTCACCGCCTCCAACTTACCGGAGAAAGCATGCGAAAAAAGAACGCCCGCAATCAAACTCTTGACGACGCCTCAAACGCCTGAACAAATCGGAATGTCGGTCAAAGCGGCCGCTCACGATCGCGCGAAATAACTGCTCACCATCGTGTGAAATCGCCGCTCACCATCACCGAAATGCGCATGCTCGGCGGCGAGAGCTTTGTCGCGCTGGCGGAAGGGCTGCAGAACGCCCTGTGGTCGCTGGGCGGGGTTCCTGAGCAACACCGAAGCGACAGCCTTTCGGCGGCGTTCCGTAATCTCGGCGCCGACGCCAAGGAGGATTTGACGACACGCTACGAGGCATTCTGCGGCTACTACGGCATGACCCCGACCCGCAACAATCGCGGAGTGTCGCACGAAAATGGTTCGATCGAGAGCGCGCATGGCCATCTCAAAAGGGCACTCGCCGACGCCCTGTTGCTGCGGGCCTCGCGCGACTTCGATGATCTTCCAGCATGGCGGAGCTTCGTCGACGAGATCGTTGGCCGCGGCAACGCGCGCAATGCCAAGCGTATCGACCAGGAGCGGATGGCGTTAAAGAAACTGCCGGTCCGCAAGACCGCCGATTATGAGGAGGTCAACGTCGACGTCACGACATCCAGCGCCTTTACGTTGCGCAAGGTGTTTTACTCTGTGCCATCCCGATTGATTGGTCACCGGCTGCGCGTGCGTCTTTATGACGACCGCCTCGAATGCTTCCAGGGAGCCACGCACATCGTCACCTTGCGGCGCGGGCGAACGCAGCCGAACGGCAAACATGGCCATGTCATCGACTATCGCCATGTCATTCATTCCCTGCGCCGCAAGCCGATGGCGCTGCTTAATCTGGTCTATCGCGACCAGCTCTTTCCCCGTCGGGCCTACGCCCTTGCGTTCGAGGCCTTGCTCGCCGGAATCGGCGAGAGACCAGCCTGCCGCGCCATGGTCGGGCTTCTGGCGCTCGCACACGAACGTGCCTGCGAGGCGGAACTCGGTGCTGTTCTGCAAGCCACTCTCGACGATGGCGGCCTGCCGGATCTCAAGGCGCTGATCGAACGCTTCCGCCCGAAGGGCGTGGCACTGCCGGTCGTCATCGTCACGCTGCCCTCGCTCGCCATCTACGACCAGATCGCCGCGACCGTGGGAGAAGCCGCATGAACGCGACCGTCAAGATCGACGCCGCCCGTGTCGAGCTGCTGCTCAGCGAACTGCGCCTGCCCGGCATCAAGCTGATCTGGGCCGCCCTGGCGGAAACCGCCGACAAGGAAGGCTGGCCCGCCGCACGCTTCCTGGCTGCCCTCGCCGAACAGGAGATGGTGGAGCGAAGCCGGCGCCGCTTCGAACGTCATCTGGAAGAAGCCCGCCTGCCGCCGGGAAAGACCCTCGATGCGTTCGACTTCGATGCCGTGCCGATGATCTCAAAGGCGCAGGTGCAGGCGCTCGCCGCCGGTGACGCCCGGCTTGAAAAGGGCGCCAATCTCTTGTGTTTTGGCCCACCTGGCGGCGGCAAATCGCATCTGGCGGCGGCGCTTGGTATGGCCCTGATCGAAAAGGGCTGGCGCGTGTTGTTCACCAGAACCACCGACCTCGTGCAAAAACTCCAGATCGCACGCCGCGACCTCGTGCTCGAAGCGGCGATCGCCAAACTCGACAAATATCATCTGCTGATTCTCGACGATCTCGCCTATGTCACCAAGGATCAATCGGAGACCAGCGTTCTGTTCGAACTGATCAGCGCCCGCTACGAACGACGATCGATGCTCATCACGGCCAATCAACCGTTCGGCGAATGGGGCAAAATCTTCCCCGACCAAGCCATGACCCTCGCGGCGATCGATCGCCTCGTCCACCACGCCACAATCCTCGAAATGAATGTCGACAGTTACCGCCGCAAGGCTGCTGTCGACAACGCCCGCAGCGCCGGACGACCGCCAACCCGCGCCACGATCAAAACCTCATCCTGATTGTCGCTCCACGACAATCAAATCACGCGTCACGAAAATATAGCTTGCGTTACCGTCGCGCCGCGACAATCATCCTCCCGCCGCGACCGCCGAAATGGCCATCCTGATTGTCGCTGTGTTCCCATCCAGATTGACGCGCTACACTAACCCGATCCAGGCAGCAAGACTGCGCCCCGATGAGAAAGTCTTCCAGTCCCCAATCTCGGCAATCAGAGCTGTGGCGACCAGTGGGCCAATGCCTGGTATCTCCGCTAGCCGCCGGCTCGCCTCGCATGAGCGATGCAAAGCCAAAATACTCTTGTCGATGGACCCGATCTCGATTCCGATCACGCTATACTGGCGTGCCAGCACAGCGAGAATGCCGCGGACTGCAGGGGGAACTCGGTAATCCGCACTATCCGCGATGATCCTGAGCAACTCTCCCCCGTGCCATTGCGGCCCTTGGCCGATACGATACCGAGTTCGGCCAGATGTCCACGTAGGGCGTTGCTCAACATCGTGCGCTGACGCACCAGTAATTGGTCCGGTGCAGCATCAAGGCTGTTTGCTGTTCCTTCGTCTTCATCGGAACGAACCGCATTGACGGCCGCGTGACCGCTTCGCAAATCGCTTTATCGTCCTGTATAGATTTCCGGGCGTCAAAAATCTTGCCCGGCTTTAGTGACAGGTCATCCCCATCATTTTCCCGTTGACGATGTTGGGAGTGCAGTTCGGAATCTTCGGTGAAGGCGGCTTTGGCGCTGCTGCTGCGACCACGGGTTTTGGCGAAATTACCACGGGCTTGGGCGCTGTTATCATAGGCCGCGGCGCGACTGCATGAGCTGCAACCGTCGGCGGCTTAGTCACCGGCTGCACAATTACCTGCTTAAGCTTTGGCGCGCCAGCCGGTTGCGGTTTCAGCTCTTGGGTGTGAACTTGCTCGGTCTTCCGCGCAGCCGGTTGCATCGTAACGGCCGGAGCAGTCGTTACAACCGTCGCCTTCGGCGTGGTTGACGGTGCTGCGCCTGCGGGAGGTGCCGGCGTAACCGCTAACTTTGCCGTCGTGCTGGGTGCCGGCGTGGCGGCGGGAGCCACTGTGGCTTTGGGCGTGACAGACGGGGCTACAGCGGCGACCGGCGGTCTTTGCGTCGTCGCCGGCGTCACAGCGTCCCTCCGCGAGGCTAAGGCGTCGCCAAGCGACTTCAAGCCGTGCTGCAATTCGGCCTTCGGATGTTTTTCCGCCAGTGTATTCAGGCCATTCTTCAGGGATGTAACTTCTGCGGAACTAAGTCCCGCCTTGTTCTGAAGATCAAGTCCGGTGGCTGCGGCCCGGTCCACCAACGTCGCCAACGCGCTAAACGTCCTTTGATCCGCCTTGCTGACTTTGCCGGGAATCGTTCGCAGCGCCTGGTGAATGCGCTGGGCCTGCTCAGGCGTAAGTTTTACGACAGGCTGAAACCGGATGATCTCGGCGAGCGAGTGGGTAATCAGCTCGGGCGCACGTGGGTCCACCATGCAGGCGGCCAGCCGATCGGCGACGCGAAGGCGCTGCTCGACCTCGCGCAAAACTAAAATGCCGCCGTCTGACGACAACAGCCCACCATCGAATTTGGCCACAACTGTCTTGCCGCCAACAGGTGACAGACCAGGCAGCGGCAGCATAGAATCATTCATGGCGGGTGTGGTCTCGTGGAAATGGCGCGGATTGGAGTCGACAACCAAATCCTACGCTAAATCAGTGATTTGAGCCACATCCGCCAACCTGCGCTGCATAATTCGGGTTAGCTGAGCATTCCGGCGATCGCGACCAGTCGTTCCAGCGCATCGCGACCAGTGTGACGCGGGTGCGTGACGGCACCGTTGGATGATGATGGTGATGTCAGTCTCCTGTGGGTTGGTGCAGCGTGCCCGCCGTCAGGCAGAAACTCCACTTATCGTCCTGTGCAGATTTCCGGGACCGGCTCTCCACCACCACAGTCTCGATGTCGCTCACGGTCGATCTCGCCAGACTGATACTTGGACGGCGTCAGTCCAAACACCGCCCCGACAGCTTTGGAGTTTTTGAAGCGGGCGGGCACGTCAACTGTAGCGCGATAGGTCAGCGCTACCACCGGGCCAACTCCGGGGACCGTCATCAGGCGCCGGCACACATCATCGTCCCCTACGATGGCCAGCAAACGGCGGTGCAGAATCCCGATCTGTTCGCGAAGCACCCACCGAACAACAAGGAGGGACTCAATCAGAACGGCAAGATCGGGGAGATCCTGGACCAACTCCCTGATCCGCGCCTCGAACTTCACCGTCCCGACCGCGCCTACCTTGAGGCCGAAGTTGCGCTAGGTGCCGCGCAGGTCATTTTCGACGGCGATGGCCTTGGATTGCAGCAGCTTTCGATGAGTCAGCAGCATTCTATGTTTTTGGCTGCGTATTCACTGCGTCAGTAGCGCCGCAATGTCCGCGAAGTGCCATTCACTTGAGCTTTGAGGCTCAATTGCGAACCTCCGCTCAATCCTGGGATGCTGGACCGCACCATCCGGGGAGAAATGTAGCTTCCTGGCTCTTGGCCAACTTCATCGCAGCTATAAGTGCGCGATCAAAATCAAGTTCGACGAGCTTGCGTTTGATCCGCCGTCGCAAAAAATCAGCCCACAGAAATTCGCTAAACGGCGTCGTATCCTTAGCGAATCCCCCAGCACGTCTTAATTCACCCGCCAGAGAGCGGAATGGATCGTCGACGAGGTCACTCACCGATTTCGGAATATCCTTATAGTCGCGTCGGCGTCCTTTGTCGTCGAACGGGTGCATCCAACTGCGATTGTCTAAAACCGTCCAAAAAGTCTCTCGGTCAACCTTGCTCAGGTTGGCGACAACCGTAATCAAAACGTTTTTAACGCCCTCCTCGTGAAGGGCGCGAGCCAAATGGTGATGATCGATAATGTAGTGCCGATCACTAGGTCCTAGAATGACTGGAATCATATGCTTACCGAGAAATTCCGCACCTTTTTTGCCTTTGTTCTCGCGCCAACCTTTTCGTTTTGCATCGACTTCACGCATGCCCACGGTGATTTGGGTTGGGCGCAGATCTGCAATGTCAACTGGCTTAAGAATTGGATCTCGTACGGTCACCATTCGATGCTCCTAAACATGCAGCGTCTCTGCGTAAGTTTAACAGCAACCCAGCGGCATGTCTGCGTTGCATCCGGTCTGCCCCCGGTAACAAACATCCCGCCGACGGGCTGGCAGGTCCGTTAGTGCCTCAAGCAGCTAGAACCGGAAAGACGTAGGCAGAAGGTCATCAGAGCTCAAAGTCTCCCGCACCGCTTGACGGCTCGTCACGACTAAAAGTTATGTTATAATATTCATTCTATGAGGTCGGTTAAAATGTCGTTTCGATTTCGTCGCAGGCTATTTGGAACTGCTAGTTTTGATGCCTTGATGGGGACCCACGCGGCATCTCGTGCACAGATGGTACTGCCCGAAATCTCGGTGAGCGCGCCGAGTCCGATCCATTCCGGCGCCTCGACAGACACAGCGATGGCCTGCAAGGCGCTCCGATACATGTTCCAAGACATAAGGTTCCATGCACAATTTGTGATATGCCACGGGCCTCTTTTCCACCATCAGAAATCTGCTTTACCTAGCCATGAAATGTTCTCTTTTTGTTCTTTTTGAAGTCGAAGTATTGGCCTGTTTCGACACCTAATGGCCGGATTTGAAATCGGAAGTGGCCTGATTAGCCCGTTCACTTAATTTCCTCAGCATTACAAATCATTTTAACTAAAAGAGTTTATTGCTTTTCCGCATCGCGCAAGCTGCGCCATTTACTGCGAAGTAAGCCTGCAAGCCGTACTGGTAGCAACCATGCAGGAACGGCGAAGCACCCATCGTCAGCGGACGTTTAAAGGCGGCTCAATCATTTTTGGCCTTGCGGCCGGCATTGACTGCGTTATTCGCAACCTCTCCAGCACGGGCGCGGCGCTTGAAGTCGAGAGCCCGGTAAGCATCCCGGACGATTTTACGCTTCTCATCAGGCCCGAGATCACCAAGCGGAATTGCCACGTTGAATGGCGTTCGGCCAATAGAATCGGCGTTCATTTCGTTTAGGCCGCGCTCTTTGGCGGCCTCTTTCATTGTTCTAGCTCAGGCATCAGTCTGATCGGCCAAGATTTCTGGTACTGACCTGCTTCCATCCACAGCGGCCTAATTTGATTGCTGATTAAAATTCAGGCACATAGGAAAGGTGCCAGGTTTAGGCCCTTTTGGTTTGCCCCTTTTGGGTCGCTTCCGCACGGGGACCCCGGTTGTCACCTTCAATGGTGGTGACCGGGGTTTCTTCGTCTGTCTTCCTGCACCGCATAGCCCTAAATGATGCACTATGTTGCATCACGGCAAGCAGGACTTCCGCTACGTGGCAGCGGAGGATGTTTACGTTTGTCCTGCCGATGAAAGGCTCGCCTACTCCTTCACCACCTCGGAAAATGGATTGGTCCTACGCCGCTACGCGACCAAAGCCTGCCAGAGCTGCGCCATCAAGCACAGCTGCACCACCGGCAAGGAACGACGGATCACCCGATGGGAGCATGAGCACGTTCTTGAGGCGGTGCAGCGCCGGCTCGACGAACATCCCGAAAAGATGCGCCAACGGCGCGAGACGGTTGAGCATCCCTTCGGCACGATCAAGGCCCGGATGGGCGCAACTCACTTCCTGATGAAGACGCTGCCGCGCGTCGCCACCGAGATGGCCCTCCACGTGCTGGCCTACAACCTCACGCGCGTCATGAACATCATCGGTGTGCAACCGCTCATGGCGGCGATGAGGGCATAATCGCCGCCGACCTGCGTCCATCTGCCATCGCAGAACCGCCCAGGACCGCTGCAATCCGCAGCAGCTACGCCTACAGTCGGAAATGCCGTCAAATCCGAAATAAGGACTGCGTATTGCCACCTGGCTGAGTTCGTGCCGCGTTCTCGCTTCTGTCAGGGCGTTTTCACACAACCAAGACCCAAAGCGGACATCGGACTCGATTTGCTTGCGAGGCCGCAACTGATGCAAGCTCAGAATAGGTGGTTTGCGTATGCGGCAATAGCAACAATCATAATCAGCGTCAGCGCGGCAATGAGACTAAGGCCCACAATGTGTTTCATTGGATTGGATGCTTTCAAGTTTCACGTGAGTGATCCCATCGCAACGCCGGCGAGAATGGCGATCCCAAGCACGATGTCAAATCGCATCCAACTCCGACCCCTTTTCGCGTCCAATTCCGACCCCCTCAA
>JAQSCR010000539.1 GCA_029945495.1 Pseudolabrys sp.
GCTACCTGGTCGACGCCTATCACTTCACCCGCAGCGGCTTCGGCGGCCGTGGGTTCGAGCCGATCCCGGCCGACAAGATCTATTGCTTCCAGTACAGCGACGTCTCGCCCAATCCGGTGACCGGCGTGCGCCGACCGACCGACCGGCTCGCGCCCGGCAAGGGCATCGTCAAATGGCGCGAGATGCTCGGACTGCTCGCCGAAAAAGGCTACACCGGCTACCTCTCTTATGAGGCGCCAAACCCGGAATTGTGGGAACGCTCGCCCTACGACGTCGCGCGCGAGGGCGTCGAACTCACCAAGAAATTATTGCGGGACGCCGTCCCGACTTACCAAGGCTGAGGCGCATCATGGCAGAACAAGAACTCCCGCTCTTTCTCGGTCTCAACGACAAGACCATCACTGCGATTCCGGCGACCGTCGAGAAGCAGCGCTATCTCACCAGCGTCGCGCCGATGGCCGCCAATCCCGGCAAATGGCTTGAGATGCCGCGCCTGCCGATTCCGACCGGCGAACATGCCGTGATCGAGTGCCAGGGCAACATCCACGTCATCGCCGGCTACGCCAAGCACCGTGTCGACGGCAATTTCCATCAGGTCTACGATTCCAAAGCCAAGACCTGGTCGCTCAAGGCAACGTTCCCGACGCCGTGCAACCACGTCGCCGGCGTTTCGATCGGCACCAAGGTCTATACGTTCGGCGGCTTCATCGAGCAGAACCGCTGCCCGCATTCGAAGTGTTACGTCTACGACACCACGACCGATCAATGGTCGCCGATCGCCGGCCTGGCGCGGCCGCGCGGCGCGATCTCGGCCATCGTGCTCGACGGCAAGATCCATCTGCTCGGCGGCCGCGACGTGCGCTCGGTCGAATGGCACGAGATCTACGATCCGGCGACCGACAAATACACCATTCTCGGCGGCATGCGCGGCTCGACCGGCACCCAGCCATTCGTCGGCCAGCGCGATCACATGGGCGTCGCGGTGGTCGACGGAAAGATTCACGCCATCGCCGGCCGCATGGACTCATACGACTTCAACACCGGCCTGAACGCCGTGTACGACCCGAAGAGCGACGGCTGGACCTTCCGCGCGCCGCTGCCGACGCCGCGCTCGGGCCCGTCCTGCGTTTACATCGGCGGCAAGATCGTCGTGTTCGGCGGCGAAGCCACCGGCAAGGTGTTCGGCACCAACGAGGCCTACGATCCCAAGACCGACGCTTGGGAGCAATTGGCGCCGATGGCGATCCCGCGGCACGGCCTGCATGGCGCGACCTGCGCGGTGATCGGCAACATGGTGCATGTGCCCGGCGGCGGTCCGGTGCCCGGCGGTCAGGTGCAGGGCGCCTATCACGACGCCTTCACTTTCGGCTAGCGCATGATCCCGAAAAGTGGGAACCGGTTTTCGGATAAGATCATGCGCAAATAAGCAAACAATAAAATTAGCGCCGGTCTCACCACCGGTGCCGTTTTTCTATCCCGCCTGAACTTACCGCGCTGGATTGAGCTCCAGCCCGGCAACGCCGACCGCCAGATTGAGGCCGGTCTGGCCCTGCACCGACACCGGCTGCAAAGTCACGGTGCGATCCGATCCGCCGATCAGCAAATTGGCGCCGACCCCGGCGCCGACGCTCGCTTCAGCGCTGGCGCCGCCATACCGGCCGGCCAGTGCGCCGAATTTCTTGTTGCTCGGCGCAAACACCGACCACACCATTTCGCCGCCCGAGGTGGCGCCGACATCGAGGCCGTATTTGCTGATCGCGCCGGTGTAGACTTCGCGTGGCCCCGGCTGCGCCGGCGTGAACAGGCAGGTCACGTTCTTCTTGGACGCGACGATCAGGCCGATGCCCGCCGAAATATCGCAGATCAAGGTACCGGCCTTGGTCCGGTGAGGCGCCTGCGCGTTCGACGGAACCGGCAAGAAAACCCGACTGGCAACAGCCGCGGCCACGGCCAGGACCGCGAACACGCTCAACGACTTCGTCATGATCTCGGTCCTCGATGATTGAAACGCGCGGACAATGCGGACCCGGCGGTACGACAATTCAAAGCCTGCCGGAACCCTTAGGCTTTCGTTATTTTGCCACATCTTTGCTTTAATGTGCATCCTGAACACGAGCAATCAACGGAGATAGCTGGCGATGCGGGGGGCTTTGACGCGTGGCGGAGCGATTTTACGGCACGCCACGGTCATGGTGACCGCCGCTCTGACGCTTGCCGCCGCCGCCTACCCTGCTGCGGCCCAGGGGACTCGCTCGTTCTCCGGTCTCGCCTCGTATTACGACAAGAATTATGCCGGCAAGACCGCCGCGGGCGAGCGTTACGATGGCGCCAAGTTCACCGCGGCGCACCGGACGCTGCCGTTCGGCACCCGCGTCGTCGTCACTGACAAACGAACCAAACGCAGCGTCACCGTCACGGTGAACGACCGCGGCCCGTTCATCAAAGGCCGTGTCCTCGACTTGTCGTATGCCGCCGCCACCGCCCTGCACATGCAAAGCCGCGGCATCATCGCGGTCAGCGCCGCCGTCGAGTAGCGGCCGGCCCGCCTACGACCGGCGCACGACCTCCAGCGAACTGACCGATGGCGAGCAACGCACCCAGGTTTCCTGCGCCCCACTGGCCGCCTCGCCGTACCGCAGATAGACGGTATTCTCATTGGCCAATGTCATCACGATCGTCTGCCCCGCATTCGGCTCGGGCGCCGGCGCCAGATACGAGAATCCGTGCCGGCTGTAGTTGCCTTCTATGTGCTTGCCGCCGGGCGTGACGATTTCCGGGCCGCGAATGCTGAAACGACGCCCATCGTTGTGACACCAATTGCCGTCGATTGAATCGGCGAAGGCGGCGCCCGTCAGCATCGCCATGCCGAACGCTGCGACTGCCGTTCTGGTCAGACTGCCAAACATGACGGAACCCTCATTTGCGGTTTGGTCTATCCGCTATACTAATCGTGTTTCCCGCCGCGCGCGACGTCTCGCGCCGTCTTTCGCCCAGCCTGTCTTTCGCCGGTCCACAAAGGAAGTCCCATGCCCGCCAAGCGTCCCGCGCCTCGCCTCGCCGTCCCTGAGGAGGCGCATTTGACCGCCCCCCAGCGCAAGCTGATGGATGCTATCCGCTCGGGGCCGCGTGGCAAATCGATTACCCCGCGCGGACCGTTCGCGGTCTGGCTGCACGCGCCCGAGTTCGGTCAGCTGGCGCAGGCGCTCGGCGGCCATTGCCGCTATCAGACCGCGGTGCCGGCGCGGCTGTCCGAGTTTGCGATTTTATGCACGGCGCGGCTGTGGCGCTCGCAATATGAATGGTTCGCGCACGAGCCGCCGGCTTTGGCCGCCGGCGTCAAGCCGAAGACCATCCAGGATCTGCGCGCCGGTCGCGTGCCGAAGTCCGCCGCCAAGGACGAGCGCGCGGTCTACGATTTCATCCAGGAACTCTACAAGAAGCGCCGCGTCAGCGACCGCACCTATAAGCGCGTGCATAGCCTGCTCGGCGATGCCGCCACCGTCGAACTGGTCGGCATTCTCGGCTATTACGTGATGATCTCGATGACGCTCAACGTCTTCCAGATGCTGCCGCCGCCGGACGCCAAGCTCGCTTTCACTGAGCCGAAATAACTGACGCAAAAATTCCGGCGCCGCCGCGGCGCCGGGATCTAGCCGGAACGAGATCAGTGCTTCATCGGCATGCCGCCGGAAGAATGGCCGCCACCGGACGGAGGGCTTTGCGCACCAAGACCTTCGATGGCGAAATCGACATCGACCTTGCCCGCCTTCTCGAACTGCAAGGTCGCCTTGAAGTGCTGCCCTTGCGTCAGCTGCTGCTTGAGACCCATGAACATCACGTGATAGCTGCCGGGCTTGAACTCGACTTTCTCGCCCGGCTTGATCTCGAGCCCCTGCGCCAGCTCACGCATCTTCATCACGCCGTTGTCTATGCTCATTTCGTGAACTTCGAAACGGCCCGCAATTTCGGTCGTGCCGCCGACCAGGCGGTCGGGCGCGCTGCCGGTATTGGTGATCGTCATGTAGCCGCCGCCGACCGCGGCGCCCTTCGGCGTGGCGCGCGCCCACGGCGCGGAAATCTTCAGCGAACCGATCGTCACGTCGTCGGCCAGGGCCGGCATAGCGAGCGACATAGCCAGCACGGCGGCAACGAACAAGGAAAGGCGAGACATATTGAGTTCTCCTGACGGCGCGCGCGATGCGGCGGGACCGTCGACTGGAATTAAAACGCGGCGTGAAATTGAAAATCCGGTCAGGCGGCCGGCGGCGCGCGCGGATTTTGCGGATGTCTTTCCGCCGCCGGAGCGACCGGTTCGAGCGCCAAAGCCGGCGTCAGGATGCCGGCAAGCGTCGATGCGATGACGAGAGAAGCCGGCGCCGCGCCGACCACGCCTTGCCCACAGCACTGCGTGCCGCAGCCGGCGGCACAGGGGCAGCCCGTGTCGTGACCGGCGGTCCCATGCGTATCCGCGCTCGACGAAAGGCACAGGCTGTCGGAAAGCGGGCCGCCCGCCGCAACCGCCAACGGCAGCAGCAACGCCTGCAACACGACGACATAAATGGCGGCCAGCGCGAAAAATCGCCGGTATGGGATCGGTTGAAACATGGACTTAAGTTTAAGCCGTCTGCAGGCCAGCGTCCATCCAGCGGCCGGTCAGGCCGACGCCGGGTAGCGCTTGATCAGCTTGTTCTGCTCGAACAGGCTGGAGACGAATTTGCCGATCTTGGTGGGGTGGAAACCGCGCGCGCGGTTGCCTTTGCCGATCTGGAACAACAGGTGCTGTTGCCCGGCCAGCCGTCGGTAGCACTCGCGCACCCCCAGATGCGGGTCCCAGCAGTCGATCGCCTCGCCGCCGATGCCGTTGATCTCGACGATCGCGAAATCTTCGCCGCGCATCAGGCCCTCGATCGAGTCGAAGCGCAGGTCGAAACGGCCGTAGTGGAATTCGGTCATGCTGCAGGCAATGGCATCGAACCGCGCTTCGAGTGCGGGGGTGATGTGACGGCGAGCGTCCCGATACAACGCGCCAGCACGCTGGTTGCCGATCAGGGCGATGCGCACAACTTCGCCGCGTGCCGGCACGCGGTCGAGATCAATCTGATCGACGCCGCGATGGGTGGGATCGACGCCCAGGTGCAGCGCCGATTTCCATTGCGCGCGCGCATCGCCATTGATGAGTTCGCGCACTGTCATATGGCCGTTGCCGACGACATGCGGGAAATAGCGCAGCGTCAACGACAGGATACGCCCCTTCGCGTCGCCCGGCAGCCGCGCATAGAGCACGGCGGCCTCGGCCGGGTACGGCACGTAGCGCTGCAACACCACCGTATGGGCTTCCGGGAAATTCTCGATATAGGATGCCAGCGCCGCACGGTCGTCGATGCGCCGCACGCCATGGCCGTGCCAACCGATGTCGGGCTTGGCGATCAGCGGAAAATCAAGGCCCTTCTCGGCCAACGCGCTTTCGGCCCGCGCGATATCGGCCGCCGGATTTTCCGCACCGGGGTTGCGCTTAACCAGGACGAAGTCGGCGATCCATTGCCGCTCATCGGGCGCGACATCGTGGAAATACGAGCTCTTGGTTTCGCCCCACATGCCGCCGGTGAAGATCGTTGGATTGGCCGCGGTCGGCAAGGTCAGCGAACGATGTTTAAGCCCGAGCCTGATCCAGTTGATGACCAGAGGCAGATAAAACAGGGCCGGCGGAATGCGTTCGGCCGGCGCCACCTTGCGGTCGGCGCGCGACAGCGGCGGCATGCCGAAACAATTGTCGGCCAATGGCGCTTCTGGCGCGATTTCCAGTTCGATCGGGTCGCGGAACGCAAAAATGCGCTTACGCGCGAAACTGGTGGCGCCGATGAAGGCAAACAGCAACGGCCAGGCCCACAATCCGACGCGGTCGTCGAGGGCGTCGCCGAACACGATCACCAGATACAGCATCAGCGGCAGATAAAGCGCGGAGACGATCAGGCTGGCGGCGGCGAAACGCAACAGCGAAACGCGCGCCCAGCCGCAGGCGACGAAGGCGACGAACACGATGCCCGGCACCACCCGGCACAGCGCCACCAGGCCGAAGACGTTGCGCTTAAGCGTGTCGCCGACCCGGCGCACCCGGGCATCGACGGCAAAGCGCGACAGCCACGGCACATAGCGGGCCGCGGCGCCGATGCCATAGAGTACGAAATCGCTGGCGACGATGCCGCCATAGATGCTCAGCACCACCACGGTGGTCGGCATCAACTTATTCACGATGATGTAGCCGCCGAGGATGATCGCGAGATCCTCGTGCGCAAACGGTAGTACGATCAGAGACGTGATCTTTGTAAAGCCGGACAAATCCACAGTGAGAATTTGTCCAAGCGTCGCTATCGATTGAAACAAGACTTACCCCGATCCCCCACGAAGCCACTCCCGAAGAGCGGCGGAGCCGATCATTTTTATGCTTGTGGCTCTATTTGTTATTTTGACTTAACAAGGCCCCCGGGACAAGAAACTTCCGCCCCTCAACGTTCAATATGCTGAATTCCTGCGCTCCGCCAAGAAAAATCTGGCGTCGGGGCAAAGGCGGAAAAACGCCGATTTTCCACCCATGATTGCCGGGACGACCCCAATGCCGAACGGTATCGCCGTGCTTCCGCAGTGCGAGAGGTACTCAATGGACAGAATCGGCCGGGCTCGAATGCGCCGGCGACCCGTGATAGGCTTTTCGCCATGAACAGAGACAGATCGGCTTCGTCGGGGCACAGTGCGCGCGTCTTGAGTTTTCGCCGCAGTCAGGCGGCCGGTCCCCTGCGGATGCACGGATCGGTGCCCGGCTTGGGCAAATATGAGGGTGACGAGCGTCCCGACGACTACCGCCACCGGATGATCGTCAACCTGGTGGCTTTTCTGTTCGTGATTTTACTAGTTTGCGCTGGATATTGGCTGGCCGACACCATGGCGCGCATGCGGAAGGACCAGGACTGCGTGCTGAGCGGACGGCGCGGCTGCACCCCGGTCGGTATCGAAATCCCGCGAAATCGGTGGTGACGGCCGCCGGGCAGCCAGAACCGGAGATATCCCTGGCCTGGAACCCCGCGCCGGGGGCGCTGGGTCATAAAGTGCCCGCCGCCATTGAACTTGACCCTTTGCTTCGCTATACGGGCAACGACCGTTAGCCGGCAAATTGCCGGGCCGGGGCTGGTCTTTCGCTGGCGACTTGCCCGCACCTGGGGTAATTGCCAGAACTCCAATTGAATCAGAGAGTTATCGATGTCCGACACGTTCGAAGCTATCGCCAATATTATCGCCGAGACCTGCGATATTCCGCGCGATTCCATTACGGCCGAAAGCCACGCCATTAACGATCTCGGCATCGACAGCCTGGATTTCCTCGATATCGCCTTCGCCATCGACAAAGCCTTCGGCATCAAGCTCCCGCTCGAACAGTGGACGCAGGAAGTCAGCGACGGCAAAGCCACCACCGACCAGTATTTCGTCCTCAAGAACCTTGCCGCCCGCATCGACGAGCTCGTCGCTGCCAAGGGAGCCTGAAGCTCAACAGCACATGCGGATCGAGTACTTCCAACTCATCGATCGCATCGTCGATCTCAATCTCGCCGATCGCAAGATCACTTGTGAGGCCACGGTCCCTACGGCGAGCACGATCTTCGAAGGTCATTTCCCCGGCTATCCGCTGATGCCGGGTGTTCTGCTGATCGAGGCCATGGCGCAGACCTCGGGCTGGCTCGTCGTCGCGGCCAACCGGTTCGAACGGATGGCTTTTCTCGCGTCGGTGAAGGAAGCCAAGTTGCGCACCTTCGTGCTGCCCGGGCAAGCGCTGTCGATCACCTCGCATCTCGAGCACGAAGGCTCGGGCTACGCGGTTCTCAACGCCAAGATCCGTTGCGACGGTAAGGTCGTCTCCGACGCCACCCTCACCTTGCGGATTCTCGATTTCCCCAATGCCCTGGTCGCCGAAGAGATGCGCAAGCTGGCCGATCGGATCGGGCTGAAGGCCGAGGCGCGCGCCGATGGCTGACGCGCCACGCGAAGCCTGGATCACCGGTGTCGGAATCGTTTCGTGTCTGGGCGAAGGCGGCGATGCTCATTGGCAGAAGCTGATGGAAGCAAAGCCAACGGCTGAGACCGCGGCCTTTCCGCCTTTCGTCATACATCCGATCGCGCCAATCAACTTCGACAGCCAGATTCCCAAAAAGGGCGATCAGCGCCAGATGGAGCCTTGGCAGCGCATCGGCACCTATGCCGCCGGCCTCGCGCTCGATTCCGCCGGCGTCAAAGGCAAGCCCGATATCCTCTCGCGCATCGACATGATCGTGGCCGCCGGCGGCGGCGAGCGCGATCTCAATGTCGACTCGACCATTCTCAGCGGCACGCCCCATGCGGCCAACCCCGCGGCCTTCCTGAATGAGAAGCTGATGGGCGATCTTCGCCCCACCCTCTTCCTCGCACAGCTTTCCAATCTGTTGGCCGGCAATATCTCGATCGTGCATGGCGTCACCGGTTCGTCGCGCACATTCATGGGCGAGGAATCCTCGGGCGTCGACGCGGTGCGCATCGCGCTGTCGCGCATCGCGGCCGGCCAAAGCGACATCGCCCTCGTCGGCGGTGCGCATAATGGCGAGCGGCCCGACCTTCTGATGCTGTACGAGTTCGGCGGCAACTGCCTCAAAGATCCGTACAAGCCGGTGTGGGAGCGCGGCGCTAACAACGGCGGTTTTGCGCTGGGTTCGCTTGGCGCCTTCCTCGTCATCGAAGCCCGCGACCATGCCGAGGCGCGCGGCGCCAAGCCTTTGGCGCGCCTCACCACCGTAATGTCCGATCGCTCCAACCGCCAACCGGGCGCAGCGACCGCCGTCCTTGGCAGACTCTGGGACAAGATCAAAGACAAGATCAAGCCAGGGCACGCCGCCGTACTGTCCGGTGCTTCAGGCGCCACAGCGGCCACGGCCGAAGAACGCGCCTTTCTGGAAGCGCAAGCTCTGGTAGCGAGTGGCGACCTTGCCGTTCGCTCCACCGGGTCTTATGTCGGTCATGCGATGGAGCCGCAGTTTCCCATGAATGTGGCGCTGGCCGCGGTGGCGCTGAATCACGATCGTCTTTTCCCGCCGGCCGATGCCAGCGGACTGGAGAAGCCGATGGATGGCAAAGTGGACCAGGTTATAGTGACCGGCGTCGGGCATTGGCGTGGTGAGGGGCTCGCGCTCGTTGAACGCGTCGGCTGACGGAGAGCACGCAGATGGTTACTGGTAAGGACAAACTCGGAAGGCCGCTCGTCGTCGTGACCGGTCTTGGCGTCGTTACCTCGCTGGGCGCCGGCAAAGGCGATAACTGGGCCAAGCTGACCGCCGGTGAATCCGGCATCCGCGCCATTACCCGTTTCCAGACCGACGGCCTCAAGACCCGCATCGCCGGGACCAT
>JAQSCR010000540.1 GCA_029945495.1 Pseudolabrys sp.
TCGTCGAGTGCCGACGTTTTGGATTATAGAAGCGTTCGATGTAGTCGAACACATCGGCCTTTGCCTCATCCCTCGATCGGTAGATTTTGCGCGCAGTGCGCTCGGTCTTGAGCGAAGAGAAGAAGCTTTCCATCGCCGCATTGTCCCACACGTTGCCCGAGCGGCTCATCTAACAGACGACGCCGTGACCGGCCATCAACCGCTGGAACTGCTCGCTGGTGTATTGGCTCCCGCGATCGGAGTGGTGCACCAGGGCGTCTGGCTTGCCGCGCCGCCAGATCGCCCTCACCAGAGCATCGGTCACGAGCTGCGCGGTCATGGCGGTGTTCATCGACCAGCCGACCACGCGCCGGGAGAACAGATCGACGACGGCCGCCACATAGAGCCAGCCCTCCGCCGTCCAGACAGAGGTGAAGTCGGCGTCAGCTCGCGCGCTTGCCGGCGCCAGCCGAATAACTGCTGCGGAGACAGCCCGTGTCGGCGCGCAACTTCCGAAACCACGGCGCCAGGCGCAAGCGTCTCCTCCACGACGCCGGCTTTTACGTCCTTCGAGAACCGGCGGCGCCGGCCAGTTCCCGTGATCACCTCCAGCCGTCGGACAGCCTCAGGCTTAAGCGTATGTTCAAGCGTAAACATAAGCCGATCTCCGTTTCAGAGATCGTCACAATTGCCATTGCGTCGCTGGCGACAAATTGCGGACTGTCATGTCCTCAATTATGCGACGGCGAAGAGGGCTCGTCTTCTGGATCATCTGATAACCTCCTGGCTGAGTGGTGGGCTGCAACACCCACATCTTCTCAGGCAGGAGGCTCTTCGCGCGGCCTCGCCGTCACGCCGCGGTAGCGGCTTCGTTCAATCCCCAATCGATTCAATTCCAATGAATCTGGCTCTAGCATCTGCGATTGCGTGGATTTTCATATTGCGCCCACCACGTGAGCGTCCAATCGCTTGGCTCTGTTCCCCCTTTTTGCGCCCGAGGCTTAGCGATGCGCCTTGACGTGGGTGGCGTCGATCATCTGCGTCTGTGTCGATCGACCACGCGCAGCAAGTTCACGAAACAGCCGCTCCCACACCCCGCGTTCCGCCCAGCGCACGAAGCGGTTGTAAATCGTTGTCCGCGGCCCGTATTCCGGCGGGCAATCGCACCACCGGCAGCCGCTCTTGATCACATGCAAGATGCCGCTGATCACGCGGCGGTCATCGACGCGGGCCTTGCCCCGTACATCCTGGGGCAAATGCGGCTCGATCTGCCGCCATTGTTCGTCGCTCAGCCAATATAGATTGCGTCGCATCGTCCCTGCTCCGAATCAAAACTGCAGAGAATCAGCAACCGATTCAACCAGTAACAACTTTATTGGGCTTTGGCCCTAGTCATCTGGGACGGAAGTTCATGTCATTGTAGACTTTCGCTTTCACCTGCGTCGTGGGAGCGAGGTCATGACGAATGCAGTGGGGCGACCGATTGCGCCGTTGGTTCTGAGCTCGGATGAGCGGGCATATCTTGAGCGACAAGTCCGGCGCCGTCGTGTGGCTCGATCATTGTCAGAGCGCTGCCGGGTGATCCTGCGGTGCGCTGATGGCGTGCCGAGCAAGTCCGTCGCGAGTGAGCTTGGCGTCCATGAGCATACGGTCGGCAAATGGCGTCGGCGGTTTCTGAAGGGCCGTATCGAAGGGCTCCTGGATGAGGCTCGCCCCGGCAGACCTCGAACGATCGAGGACGACCAGGTTGCCGCCGTTATCGAACGTACGCTCCGCTCGACGCCGAACGACGCCACGCATTGGTCTATCCGTTCGATGGCGGCGGCGACGGGCTTTTCGCACACGACCATCCGCAGGATATGGACAGCTTTCGGTTTGCAGCCCCATCGTTCGCAGACATTCAAGCTTTCCAGCGATCCGCTGTTCGTTGACAAAGTCAGAGACATTGTCGGTCTTTATCTATCGCCGCCCAATCACGCGCTGGTACTCAGTGTTGACGAGAAGAGCCAGATACAAGCCCTTGATCGAGAACAACCTGTCCTGCCGATGATGCCCGGTATCCCGGAACGGCGGACCCATTCCTATGTCCGCCACGGCACCACATCGCTGTTTGCAGCGCTGGATGTGGCATCCGGTTTCGTGATCGGCAAATGCTACAAGCGCCACCGATCCGCTGAGTTTCTCGATTTTCTGAAGCAGATCGACGCGCAAGTTCCGGATAGCCTCGACATCCACATTATCATGGACAATTACGCCACCCACAAAACTGCGGTCATCAAAACCTGGTTGGCACGTAGGCCGCACTATCACGTGCATTTTACGCCAACATCTGCGTCATGGATCAATCAGGTCGAGCGCTGGTTCGCTGAGCTCACCAGAAAAAAGTTGCGACGCGGCGTCCATACCTCAACGAAGCAATCGGAAACGGACATCCGCGCCTTCATCGAGCGTCACAACGAAAAGCCCAAGCCTTATCGATGGACCAAATCCGCTGATGAAATACTCGCGTCGGTTAAGCGCTTCTGTCAAAAAACCCAGCAGACATTATGCCGCGAACTTTAGATTCAGATGACTAGTTGTGTTGGTTCATTGTCGTTTCCTGGCCGTTGCCGTACAGCCTTGCCATCCCAGATTTTCCGACCTCCATATGTTCAATATATCGCATCACCATATCTGGCGATTTCCAGCCGCCGGCGTGCATGATGGCGCCGAGGTCGATGCCGGCGGCGGCCATGTCCTGGGCTGCGCCGACGCGCATGGAATGGCCTGAGAGTTTCGCGATGAGGGCCTTTTCGAGGCCGGCATCGCGGGCGAGATCTTTCAGGACGCGCGCGACCGAATAGGGGTGAAGGGCGTCTGGCATGAGTTGCGCACCGCGGATGCCGCGAAAAATCGGGCCGGTATTTAGGTTTGCGGCGCGGAGCCAGCGTTGCAGATGCGAGAGGGCTTCGGGGGACAGGTAGGCGAGGCGACCGTCGCCGAATTGGTCGGCTTTGGATTTGCGGACGAGGATCGTACCGGAGCCGTCAAGCTTGACCGTCAGGTCATCGACCCGCAACTGCACGAGCTCGGCGCGGCGGCAGAGCGTATCGTAACCGACGGCGATCAGGGCGCGGTCGCGAAGGCCTTGCAGGTCGGCGGGGCAGGCGCTGATAAGCTTCTGTTTCAGCGTACCGGTGAGGCCTAGGGCCTGGTCTTGGCGGCGGCCTTTCTGGCGAAACACGGTGCGAGTCGCGAGGTTCACTTCTACCGTGGAGACGGGGCTATCCAGATTCAATAACCGGTGAATTTTGGCGATCCCAGCGCGGCGTCGGCTGACAGTGGCCGGCGCCGCGCTTTTGCTTTGGGCGAGTACGAAAGCCGCTACGGTTTCCGGTGTGGCGGGAAGTGCTGTGCGTCCCTCCTGCCGGCACCACGCCTCGAAAATCGCGAAGTCGGCGCGGTAGCAGCGGATGGTATTGGCGGAATAGCCGCCGACTAGGGTTTCTAATCGTTCGCGCCAATTCTGTGACAGTTTTATTCGACCGCTTCCAACCGTCGATTTTGTACGTGGATGGCGGCGTCGCGCTGTGTTAGCTGTTAGGGACACTCTGAGTCCTGATATAATGTCTAAAGGAATAATATATGATACCAGAGGCATCATAGTCAATACCAAAAATGATAACAGCTGCACAAATACGAGCTGCCCGCGCGATGCTTCGCTGGACTGGGCAGGACACTGCGGTGAAGTCAGGTGTTAGCCTGCCAACCATCAAACGGCTTGAGCAGATGGATGGGGTCCCGCCCAGCCGAAGCCAAACTTTGCTGGATATTCAACGCGCTTTCGAAGCCGCCGGCGTCGAATTCATCGGCTCTCCGGATGATGCGCCCGGGGTGAGGTTGGTTCGACGCGCTAAAACCTAGTGGCGCCTGGCAATGGCGGCGGCCTTTATTACGGCGAACGTCGGCTCGACGGGGGTTAAGATTCAAACTTTTCCAGAAACTTTCCTGACTCACGAATAAGCCTTTTCAATTCGCGTCTTTCCTCAATCGCCTTCTTGGTATAGCGGCCGTGCTTCAGCGCATTTTGGTTGCCCTCGGGGGCGCCGCTTCCTTCAGCGCCGCCATGCATGCGGCATCTCTTTTTTCCATTCACGGCTGGCGATTGGCAGGTCTTTCCGCTTCGCGTCTTCGCGCGACATCGAAGGCTGGACAACATCGGCGCGGTATTGCGCTGGTGATCGCTCGTCATTTATTTTGCCTTGCGCCGCGCGGGTATCAAAGCTCTGTCCGTCCTTTCATCTAAGGTCGGCATGGGGGCCGTCTTGGTGTCGGCTAATGCTAGCAATGAAGCCGTGGCTTGACCGGGCGCGTTCTCGCGAGGCGTTTGTGTTACATTACCAACGATTGCCTGGCCGCCTTCACTTACAGTAACGTGTTGCACTGTGACCTTCTGCTCTCCCCCGGTTCGGTATCGCTTGAGGGTCTCCATTTGGGTCGCATAAGTCCGCGTTAGCTTATTGAGTGTGTTCCCGGCGCTGTCTTGCTGCAGTATATTTTCGACGTGGGCTAGGCGTCGCACGAACGTCATGGTCGTCATATGAATTGCGGCCATCTGCGCCGCAAGCATTGCTTCAAGCTGATCCCTCGGTTTGATGTCTTTGATCACGGACACCATAAAATTGAGCCCGCGCTCATCGACTTGGCCGCCTTGCGAACCGGCATTAGCTAACTGTGAGAGAAGGCCAGTTACGAAATCAAAATCCGCCGTTCCCAGTGCCTCCATCAATATGCCGTAAGCGACAGCATCGTTCGGATGGTCCAACTCGATTATCGATTTTTCATCTTTCGAGACCTTCACGCGCGGTGCCACAGGCGCCGCGGCGCGGCGGTCTTTTTGTTTTCGCAAAACGGCCTTTTCCTGTGCCGTCGCCTGGTACTCCGCCTTACCGGCCGTCGGATCGGGTTTCTTGCGTTTCGCCAAGGGGCTAGTTCTCCACATTACCTTGCGGTTATACGCAATCGTATCCGCAATTGTCCGCCAACATTTGTAAAATCCATCTATTTTTCACATTTTTTGCTACTGTGCTTGGGGTTGTTCCTCAAAAAGTTTTTCCCCCACCCCCCCTCCCTATAGATGCGATAACTGCCGTTATCGCTTATGCATTAGAAGTCGACTATCTCGATCGGGATATAAACAAGTGGTCTGACGAAATTCGTCATTGGCCGTCCGCATCGGAATAAAGTGTAAATGAAGCGACGCACAAAAGTGAGACGTCGGAGCCGCGCCAGCGCCCCCTTCAACACTCGCATCGTCACCGCCGTTATCCTAGCCACGGCAGTCGTCGCCGCCTCAGTCCATTTTTGGAACGTTTCCGACAGTGGCGGCGAAGCGCCAACCAAGCCCACGTCCGTCACCCTCCGCCTAAGCGGCACTTTCGGCGCAAAGTTCGCTGGCGAGATTGTTGCGGCCCGCACTAAGTTGTTCGAGCGCAACGGAATCAACGTCGAACTAAAAGAGCGTGGCGAGGGCATCGACTCCATCGCGCCAGTCGTTAGCGGTGCCGATACCTTCGGCGTCACCGATAGCATCGGCTTTCTCATGGCGCGATCGAAAGGGCAGCCGATCGTCGCTTTTGCCGCAGGTTTCCTTGAAAACTCGATTGTTTTTTATTCGCTGGAAAAGTCCGGCATCCGTGCACCGCAAGATTTTTTCGGCAAGCGCGTCGGCCGGCGCGCGAACACGGATAGCGCGCTCATTTATGACGCCTTGTTGAAGAACGCTGGTTTGTCACGCAGCCAGATTCGGGAGAACGCGACTGAGACGGATCTGGACGCGCTGTTGAATGACAGGGTCGACGTTATCCCGGGACACATTGGGCAAGAGGGGTTTCTGCTTCGCCAGAAAGGCGTGCCTTATACCGTGATCCGGGTCTCCGACTATGGAATTCATGTGCCGGACACGGTCTACTTCACAACAGAGAAGTTTGCCCTCGATCGGCCATCGGTGGTCCAGCGTGTTCTGCAGGCCATCATCGCCGGCTGGAGCATGGTCTATGCGGACACCGCAAAAAGCATTCCGCTCATTGTATCGGCGGGCAAAGGCCTGACTCCCGAGCAGGTCCAGTTCGAGCTCGCGGCGCAGCGCGATTTTGTCATGCCTCTGAGCCGGCGAGTCGCGGAATATGATGAGCAACAATGGAAGCAGCTTCGCGCGATCCTAACGAGCGCACGGCTGATGGATGGCTCAGTCGATCTGGCGCGCGCCGTCAATTACGACATTCTCAAAGAGGCCTATCGCAAGCCGATTTCTTTCGGCAATTAACATCGTGCCGGAACCCGGCAGGAGGCTAGGCGTTTGCTTAAGCGGCCGTGGCGAGGAGCTTTTTACCCTTGTTTATGCCGAACTAGTCTGCGAATTTCCTGCCTCGCAGGCATTTTTCTGCTAATTTGAGACGCCGTTCAATCTTTCCGGAGGGCTATCCCATGATCCAAAAGGTATTGTTGGCCGCCACGGCGGCAATTGCTTTGTTCGTTTCGACCGGGGCTGGCGTTGCGTTCCCTGTGGCGCCGATGCAAGTCGGCCCGACGACTGCAGTGACGAAAGTCACGTTCTGGGGCGAGCCATTTCCTTACGGATATCGCTGGAGGGTGGCACGTGGCTGCACGCGCTATGAAACGGTCGAGACCAGCAGGGGCCCGGTGATGCAGCGGGTTTGGGTCTGCGGCCCTCGCCGGGGACGAGTGGTTTCCTATAGAGGGTAGTTCGGCTGCCTGTTCATCGTTTAGGCGGCAGCAAACTCCACATCCCGGCCTTGTTGGTAGAGGCTGCCGCCGCGGCGTCTCTATAACGCTGCTCGGTTACGCCTCCCGCCAAGGTCCCCCATCCTTCGCGCAACATCAGCTCCGCGATGTCGCTGCCGCCGAGACGGCAAACAACAATGCGGGGCTGATCTATTTGTTGCGGCCTGCAATCGACAGGCGCTGCGCCCAGTATATTCAAAAGGGCGATATAGGCGCGTTGCCCGCAGGCCCAGCGCTCACCGCCTTGATAGCTGCAGATCTGACTGCGCGTCAGAATACTGATGCCGTACAATTCAACAGCCTGCTGGTCGGTCTGCAGGCTGTTGTCATTGTCGACCTGGATTTTGTAGCTCTTATAGGCAGGCTCAAGCCCGCTCCAACTGACCGTGACATCCGGCCCAGCGTTCGCATTGACAGCTTCTGCTGCCGGCGCTGCTTTGGCCGGCTTGCTTCTGCCATTGATGCCCGGCGATGCGCTACCGGCATTGAAAAACAGATAGACCGATACCGCCACCAAGATCACAGCGACAGTGCCGACAATGAGCAGAAGTGGTGCGCGCTTCAGCGTAAGCAGGATAAGTGTCGCGTAGCGATCGAGCGATTCCGTTTGAAACGCATCGCCTCGTGATATTGAGCGTTTACGGATGATACCCATACCGGATGTCTCAGAACCTCAAAGCGCTACATGCCGATACCGGCGATCCTGAATTAACACCGCGTTCAATGCACCCAATCATAGCCTCTTTAGCCGGTGCGTAAAGGATTACCCGTGCTAGGTGGCTGCTTTCGCCGCACCAATCTGAGCACCTAAGTCCGCTTATAAACATCCTCGATCCGCTCGATGTCATCTTCGCCGAGATAGCTGCCGGTCTGCACCTCGATCAGTTCGAGCGGGATCTTGCCCTTATTGGCCATGCGGTGGATGCAGCCGATCGGCAGATAGACCGATTCATTCTCGTGCACGTCGCGCACGGTATCGCCGATCGTCACTTCCGCGGTGCCGTGCACGACGATCCAGTGTTCGGAACGATGCCGGTGCTTCTGCAACGAGAGGATGCCGCCCGGATTGACCACGATGCGCTTGACCTGGAAGCGCGCGCCCATGTCGATCGATTCGTAATAACCCCACGGCCGGTGGCCGCGCTTGTGGTCGACGGCCTCAGAGCGCTTCTCGGACTTGAGCTTCGCGACCAGCTCCTTGACCTCCTGCGAGCGCACACGCGGCACAACCATCACCGCGTCCGAGGTCGAGACGACGACGAGGTCGCGTACGCCGACCAATGTGGTGAGACGACCGTCGGAATGCACGACGCAATCGGTCGTGTCCATGGTCACGACCGGGCCTTGCAGCACATTGCCTTGCGTGTCCCGCGGCGTGATGTCGAACAGCGCGTCCCAGCTGCCGATGTCGGACCAGCGGAAGTCGCCGGCGATGACAGCGGCGCGGTCGGTCTTTTCCATCACCGCGTAGTCGATCGACTTCTGCGGTGCGCGCGCAAAGCTCTTTTCCTCAAGCCGCAGGAAGCCGAGATCGTTGCTGGCGTTGGCGACTGCGGCTTGAATCGCGTCCGCCATCGCCGGCTCCAGCCGGCGGATCTCGCCCAATAGCACGTCGGCGCGGAACAGGAAGTTGCCGGAATTCCACAGATAGCCTTCGAGCAGATAGCGCGCGGCGGTGGCGGCGTCCGGCTTCTCGACGAATTTCGTCACGGCCTGCACGCCGTGATCGCCAATCGCCTCGCCGGGCAGGATATAGCCGTAGCTGGTTTTCGGCTCGGTCGGCTTGATACCGAAGGTGACGATTTTGCCGGCGTCAGCCGCCTCGCGTCCGGCCAGACACGTGGCACGGAAATTCTCGACGTCGAGAATGATGTGGTCGGCGGCGAGCGCCAGCACCACGGCGTTCGGATCGCGCGCCAGCGCTACTGCCGTTGCCGCCGTTATTGCCGGCGCGGAATCGCGCCGCAGCGGCTCGATCACCACGGTGGCGTCGATGCCGACTTCCTCGGCCTGGCGGCGGGCAAAGAAATGAAAGTTCGGTCCGGTGATGACGATGGGCGCGGCAAACATCGGGTCGGCCACCCGCAGCAAGGTCTCCTGATAGGTCGAGCGGTCGCCGACTAAAGGCAGGAACTGCTTGGGCAAAGCGTCGCGCGACACCGGCCAAAGCCTGGTTCCGGCGCCGCCGGCCAGCAGAACGGGAATGATCGGGGAGGGCATTGGGTGGCTCGATTTCTAGGTCAGGGGTTGGTTCGCAATTAGGCGTTAGGGCAGGGCTTCCGGTAAATTTTGACTGCATTTTACCATAGACAAAACAAATGGATGACCAGGGCTCAAAAGGCGGGCTTCTTGCACGTATTTTCGGCTAAGAGCTTACCTTGGTTGCGGGAACCTAGTCATATCCAAGTGGGGAATTGGTTATTATGCGCGTCGCCATGATCGGCTCGGGTTATGTTGGCCTCGTTTCCGGGGCCTGTTTCGCCGATTTCGGCCACGAGGTCATTTGTGTCGACAAGGACAAGGCCAAGATCGCCGCGCTCAATGCCGGCGAAGTGCCGATCTACGAGCCGGGCCTGACCGAGCTGGTCGCCGCCAATGCGAAGGCCGGCCGGCTGAAATTCACCACCGATCTGGCCAGCGCCGTTAAGGATGCCG
>JAQSCR010000541.1 GCA_029945495.1 Pseudolabrys sp.
TGCAGGTCAATGGGACGGCAACGGCAAATCCTTGATAGAGCGGAAAAACGCGGGTGCGTCATGCAAAAAAATGCCCCGGCCAATTGAGCCGGGGCAGGTTCACCAAAAACGTCGGGGAAGACGACGTTCGGCGTAAAACCGGATAGATCAGGCGTTCAACCGGGTGAGTGCGGCCTGGTTGCGCAACACGATGCGGCGCGAACTCGGCACCGAGATCGCCGCGGAGTTCTCAAGCTGCGTCAAAGTGCGCGACACGGTTTCGATGGTGAGGCCGAGATAGTCGGCGATATCCTGGCGCGACATCGGCAGCTCGACCGTATTGCCGGCCGGCGCCCGCGATGCCATCTCGAGCAGGAAGCCGGCGACGCGCTCCTGCGCGGTCTTGATCAGCAGCATGATGTGGCCCTGCGCGCGCTGCAGTTCCTTCGCGGTCATGGTCCAGAGCTGGTTGGCGACGTCGTGACTGCGCGCGGCCAGCGCCACCAAGGTGCTGCGCTTGATCAGCATCACCTTGCACTCGGCAATCGCTTCGGCCGAAAAGGAATGAACGCTGCCGATTTCGAGACCGAAAACATCGCCCGGCAGGTAGAAGGCGCCGATCTGGCGGCGACCGTCGTTCAGCACCTTGTAGGTGCGCACGGCGCCACCGACCACCTTGTAGAGATACTCGGCCGGCTCGTTTTCGCCGTAGATCTCGGCGTTGCGGGCGAAGGGCATCACCGCGCCCATCAGCTCGATCGATTCGCCGAGCAAGGCGGCCGGTGAAGGGATCCGAGTGGCGCGAGCGGCTACTTGCGAGAAGGAGTTGCGGTTGGTCATCGGCTGCGTGTGCATGGCGCTTGTCCCTCGGTGAATTCGATGGTCTTCGATACCGCTGGCGTAACGCCTCCGAAATTCAGATAATCTCCATAGGTAGTTTCCCGTAGGCGAAGGGGCCGGTTCCGCAGCCCCGCTCCAGCCGCCGCGCACCGATTGGCCAAATGCCGTACACCCTTGATTCAACACGAGTTTTTGCGAGAGATGAGGGGCATCAGATGTGGCGCTATGGCGCCGCGCCAACCGGCGTCGCGCTGGCTTTGGCGGCGCGCGCGCTACTGATGCCGATCCTGCACACCGATTCGCTGTTTCTCTATTTCCTGCCACCGGTCCTGATCGCCGCCGGACTCGGCGGTCTTGGGCCCGGCCTGTTGGCAACCTTTTTCGGCATCAGCGCCGCTTATGCCCTGATGCCAGAATTGGCGAACTTCTCGACGGTCGCGATCGTCAGCAGCGCCACTTTTCTGGTCCTCGCCATCGGCGTGTCCTGGGGCGGCGAACTGCTGCATCGCGGGCAGATGCGTGCCCGCATCATGACCCGCAATGCGCTGGCGCGCGAAGCGCATTTGCAATCGATTCTCGACACCGTGCCGGAAGCCATGATCGTCATCGACGACCACGGCGTCATGCAGTCGTTCTCATCGGCGGCCGAGCGGCTGTTCGGCTGTACCGCGAGCCAGGCGATCGGCCAGAATGTCAGCATCCTGATGCCGGAACCCTATCGTGAGAATCACGACGGCTATCTGAATCGCTATATGACCACCGGCGAGCGCCGCATCATCGGCATCGGCCGCGTCGTGGTCGGCAAGCGCATCGACGGTTCTACCTTTCCGATGGAACTGGCCGTCGGCGAGATGAAATCCGGTACCCAACGGTTCTTTACCGGCTTCATCCGCGACCTGACCGAGCGGCAGCAGACCGAAGCGCGCCTGCAGGAACTACAGTCCGAGCTTGTGCATATTTCGCGGCTGACGGCGATGGGCGAGATGGCCTCGACATTGGCGCACGAACTCAACCAGCCGCTGGCGGCGATCGCGAATTATCTCAAAGGCTCGCAGCGGATGCTCGAGGGCGACAGCGACGAGAAATCCGTAACCTTACGGGATGCGCTCAGCAAGGCGGCCGATCAGGCGATTCGTGCCGGGCAGATCATCCGCCGCCTGCGGGATTTCGTCTCGCGCGGCGAAAGCGAACGGCGTGTCGAAAACATCACCAAGCTAGCCGAGGAAGCCAGCGCGCTGGCGCTGGTTGGCGTCAAGGACCGCGGCATTCGCGTGCAGTTTCAGTTCGATCCGTCGGTCGATCTGGTGCTCGCCGACCGCGTCCAGGTTCAGCAGGTGATGCTCAACCTGATCCGCAACGCGATGGACGCCATGGAAACCGCGCCGGTCCGCGAGCTTGTCATCGCGGTGGCGCCGGTCGACGGCAATCTCGTCCGGATCAGCATATCGGACAGCGGGTCCGGCATCGCGCCGGAGATCGCCGAACAGCTGTTCCAGCCCTTCATCACCACCAAGCGCCAGGGCATGGGCGTCGGCCTGTCGATTTCACGCACCATTATCGAGGCCCATGGCGGACGAATCTGGGCCGAAGCCAATGCCAGCGGCGGAACCACTTTCCATTTCACGCTCGCCGCCGTAGACGAAGGGGATGTCGACGATGCAGCCTGAAGCGATCATTTATGTGATCGATGACGACGACGCCGTGCGGCAATCGCTCGAATTCCTGCTGAAGACCGCCGGGTTGACGGTGCGCGGATTCGAGCATGCCAAGGCATTTCTGGAGATTCTGCCACAGATCGAGCACGGCGTCGTCGTCACCGACGTGCGAATGCCCGGTATCAGCGGCATCGATCTGTTGCGCGGGCTCAGAGAGACCAATCCGGACCTGCCGGTGATCGTCATTACCGGGCATGGCGACATATCGCTGGCGGTCGAGGCAATGAAGATCGGCGCCGTCGACTTTCTGGAAAAGCCGTTCGACGACGACCTGTTGATCGCTTCGGTGCGCTTGGCGCTCAACCGCGACGCCGACGTCGCCAAGCGCAAGGCCGAGTTGGGCAACATCGGCGAAAAGCTGGCGGCTTTGTCCAACCGCGAACGCCAGGTGCTCGACGGCCTGGTTGCCGGCAATGCCAACAAGACCATCGCCTTCGATCTCGGCATCAGCCCGCGCACGGTCGAAATCTACCGCGCCAACGTCATGACCAAGATGGCGGCCAACAGCCTGTCCGATCTGGTGCGCATGGCGATGCAGGCGGATATTCTGGGCGGGCCCGGCAAGGCCAAGACTTAGCGGCTAGGACTTAGAGGCGCCGATACCCCGCATGAAGTTGACGCGGATCTGCACCGGATCGCGCTCGGTCTTGCCGACGCCGGGGTGATTGTCGATGCGCGCGGCAATCAAACTTGGCCCGCCGCCTTCGAGCGCGCGGGCCATCAGCCGCTCGAACTCGTCTTCGTCCGCAGCCCAGGCGCTGTTGGCGAGGCCGGCGCCGCGCGCGATCGCGACGATGTCGGCGGTCGCCTTGCTCGCGGTCGGCTGCGAGCCGGTGATCTGGTAAAGGCCGTTGTCCCACACCACCATGGTGAGATTCTTCGACGCCTGCACCGCCACCGTCGCCAGGCAACCGAGCTGCATCAGCAGCGAGCCGTCGCCTTCGAGCGCGACGACATGACGTTGCGGCTGCGCAATGGCGACGCCGAGCGCGATCGGGATAGCCAGGCCCATGCTGCCGAGCATGTAGAAATTCTGCGGCCGCTGGCCGGCCTCCCACAAATCGAAATTCGTGTTGCCGATGCCGGCGATCACCGCCTCGTCGTGCTTGAGCTGCGCCATCATGCGCCGGGTCAGATCGAGGCGGTTCATAACTTTAAGATTGTGAAAGCCCGCGTTGCTCATGACGCGAGCACCTTCCCGCCGGTCAGCAGCGGCGACAGAATGAAGGCGACCGGCGCCTGCGTCGCATATGCTTGCTTGATTGATCGATCGACAATAAATTCCAGTTCGTCGTGCCGGGTGATGGTGTGATTTTCGATCGCCAGCGCGTCCAGCACCGGCCGCATGGTCTTGGCGACCAAAGCCTGGCCGAGATTGAATTCGCCGAGCGTGCCGCGCTCCGACACGAACAGCAGCGCCGGAATCTGCGACGGCGCCACCAGCGAGGCGATCGCGTTCGGCAGCGTGGCAAAGCCTGAGGTCTGCATCAGCACCGCGCCGCGCATGCCGGCCATATAGGCGCCGGAGATGATGCCGACGGCCTCTTCCTCGCGCGTCGCGGCGAAGACGATGAAGAAGTCGTCGGCGTGCAGCGCCGCGATCAACTTCGTCAGCACCCGGTCCGGCACATAGACGATCAGTTTAACGTCGTTGGCTTTGAGGGTTGCCAGCACGATCTCGTGCCAGGGCTTCGCATTGGCCGCCGTGGTCGCATCGTTCATGGTTCTACGGCCATTTTTGCGCGATGAAGCGGCGCACGGACGCCGACTATGACGCGGAAAAATCGCGCCGCAAGGAGGTGTGGCGCGGCCGCGATGTGAGACGAATATGGCGTTTGCCTAATCGTATACAGTCCGATGGTTTTGCCTATTTAATCATCAATTGCATCCCTACTGTATGCAATAGCCTAAGCTTTTACCGCCTTCCGAAAACGGCATTATTTGAATTTTATCAAGAAAATTCAATGTGTTGACCTCAAAATCGGGAGCGGCGTGAATCTGGCACGACCTTTGCGGATATCCCGGTAGTTCCATCGGGAGGTTTGTCATGAAGCGTCGTGATTTTCTCAAATCGGCAACAGCGTTAGCTGCTACCGCGGCCGTTTCAGGTCCGTCGGTCATCTCTTCGGCCAAGGCGCAGTCGCGCAAGGAGACGATGCTGATCGTTTCCGAAAGCGGCCCCAACAATATCGACATCCACGGCGTCGGCACCAACGTGCCCGGCTATGAGGTGTCGTGGAATTGCTACGACCGCCTCATCAGCCACGAGATGAAGACGGTCAACGGCACGCCCTATTACGACCGCGACAAGTTCAAGATGGAACTGGCCGAAGACATGAACCACAGCGACATGTCCGCCACCTTCAAGCTGAAGAAGAACGCGACCTTCCAGGACGGCACCAAGGTCACCGCCAAGGACGTGAAGTGGTCGCTCGACCGCTCTGTCAGCGTCGGCGGCTTCCCCACGTTCCAGATGTCGGCCGGCTCGCTGACCAAGCCGGAACAGTTCGTCGTCGTCGACGACAACACCTTCCGCGTCGACTTCGCGCGCAAGGACCGCCTCACCGTTCCCGATCTCGCCGTGATCGTGCCCTGCATCATGAACTCCGGCCTGGTACAGAAGCACGCGACCGAGAAGGACCCGTGGGGCCTCGAATACACCAAGCAGAACACCGCCGGCAGCGGCGCCTACAAGGTGACAAGCTGGACGCCCGGCACCGAAGTGGTGATGGAGCGCAACGACGCCTGGGTCGGCGGCAAATTGCCGACGGTCAAGAAGGTCATCTGGCGCATCGTGCCCTCGGCCGGCAACCGGCGCGCATTGCTGGAGCGCGGCGACGCCGACATCTCCTACGATCTGCCGAACAAGGATTTCGTCGAACTCAAGAGCGCTGGCAAGCTCGACATCGTCTCGACGCCGTATTCGAACGGCATCCAGTACATCGGCATGAACGTCAAACAGCCGCCGTTCGATAATCTTAAAGTTCGGCAGGCGGTCGCCTATGCGCTGCCCTATCAGAAGATCATGGATGCGGTGCTGTTCGGCTTGGCCAAGCCGATGTAAGGCGCAGCCGCAGGCTCGCCGACGCAGGTCGCCTGGCCGCAGCCGCACGGCTATAACACCGACATCAACAAGGCGAAGGCGCTGCTCGCCGAGGCCGGCTATCCGAACGGCTTCGAGACCACGATCTCGTTCGACTTAGGATTCGCCGGCGTCAACGAACCGCTCTGCGTGCTGGTGCAGGAAAGCCTGGCGACCATCGGCATCAAGTGCACGATCAACAAAATCCCCGGCGCCAACTGGCGCACCGAACTCAACAAGAAGACGCTGCCGCTCTACACCAACGTGTTCTCGGGCTGGCTCGACTACCCCGAATACTTCTTCATCTGGTGCTACCACGGCAAGAATTCGATCTTCAACACGATGAGCTACCAGTCCAAGACCATGGACGGCTTCATCGACGGCGCCGTCACCGCGGCGGCGAACGGCGACAGTGCGGGTTACGAAAAGGACGTGAAGGGCATGGTCGACACGGCTTACGCCGACATGCCGCGCATCCCGCTCTATCAGCCTTACGTCAACGTCGCGATGCAGAAGAACGTCACCGGCTACCAGTACTGGTTCCACCGGCGGCTCGACTACCGCACGCTCAATAAGGGTTGATGATTGCGTTCCCCGGACGCAGTGCAGCGTGAGCCAAAAGCGCGTTTACGCGCGTCTTCGACGCGCTATGGCGAAACGGTGCACTGCTGATCCGGGGTCCCGGTTGGTGAAATGTAACTGGATCCCGGATCTGCGGCGCATCACCATAGCGCGTCTAAGACGCGCGTAAACGCGCTGGTGCTGCGCCGCGCCCGGGAAACGAAGCGGAGCAAAGTTATGCTGACGACCATCGGCAAGAGGCTGCTCACTGTTCTCCCGACGCTGATCGGCGTCGTCATCGTCACCTTCCTGCTGACCCGGGCATTGCCCGGCGATCCGGCCGCTTATTTCGCCGGTCCGGCCGCGACCAAGGAAGCGGTCGAACAGGTGCGCGTCAGCCTCGGCCTCGACAAGCCGCTGCCGATCCAGTTCGTGCGCTACGTCAACGATCTGGTGCACGGCAATCTCGGCAACTCACTCTCCACCGGCCGCCCGGTGGTCACCGAAATCGCCAGCCGCCTGCCCGCCTCGGCCGAACTGACGCTGCTCGGACTGATCCTGTCGATGGTCATTGCGGTGCCGCTCGGCATTCTTGCCGCGGTCAAACAGGGCTCGTGGATCGACCACACCTGCCGCATCGTCGCCACCGCCGGCGTATCGCTGCCGGTGTTCTTCACCGGGCTGCTGCTGGTTTACTTTTTCTATTACATCCTCGGCTGGTCGCCGGCGCCGATCGGCCGGCTCGATGCCTTTACCAGCGCGCCGCCGCAGATCAGCGGCTTCTATCTGATCGACAGCCTGCTGACCGGCAACTTCGAGACGTTCCGCGCCACACTCAGCCAATTGATCCTGCCGGCCTTCACGCTTGGCATTTTCTCGCTGGCGCCGATCGCGCGCATGACGCGCGCGTCGATGCTGGCGGTGCTCGCCTCGGAATTTGTGCGCACCGCGCGCGCCTCCGGTCTCGACAACCGCACCGTCATCATCACCTACGCCTTCCGCAACGCCATGCTGCCGGTCGTCACCACTCTCGGCATGGTATTTTCGTTCCTCCTCGGCGCCAATGTGCTGGTCGAGAAGGTCTTCGCCTGGCCCGGCATCGGCTCCTACGCGGTCGAGGCGCTGCTGCAATCCGACTTCGCGCCGGTGCAGGGCTTCGTCCTGACCATGGCCGTGCTCTACGTCGCGCTCAATCTGCTCATCGACATTCTCTATGGCGTCATCGATCCGCGCGTGAGGCTTGAAGGATGACCGAAACCATCAGCATCGTCCCGGCGGCGGCGAAGCCGCAATCCAACTCGCTGTTCAGCCACGCCCGCTACGTGGTGGCGGAAAACCCGGTGACGGGGCTCGCCTTCGCTTTGTTCGCACTGATCGCGCTCTGCGCGCTGATCGGCCCCACTATCGTGCCACACGATCCGCTGGCGAGCGATACGGCGGCGGCGCTGCAAGCGCCGTCGTGGAAACACTGGTTCGGCACCGACCAGCTCGGCCGCGATATCTTTAGCCGCGTCATCGTCGCGACAAGGCTCGATTTCATCATCGCCATCGCATCCGTGGCGCTGGTCTTCGTCATGGGCGGCTTTGCCGGCATCGCCGCTGGCTTCTTCGGCGGCTGGACCGACCGGCTGGTCAGCCGGCTGGCCGACACCATCATGGCATTCCCGCTGTTCGTGCTGGCGATGGGCATCGTCGCCGCGCTCGGCAACACGGTGACCAACATCGTCATCGCCACCGCGATCATCAACTTCCCGCTTTATGTCCGCGTCGCCCGCGCCGAGGCCAATGTGCGGCGCGAGGCCGGCTTCGTGCAGGCGGCGCGGCTGTCCGGCAACGGCGATTTCCGTATCCTGCTGGCGCACATATTGCCCAACATCATGCCGATCATGATGGTGCAGATTTCGCTGACCATGGGTTACGCTATCCTCAACGCGGCCGGCCTGTCGTTCATCGGCCTCGGCGTTAAACCGCCGACGCCGGAATGGGGCATCATGGTGGCGGAAGGCGCCGCCAATATCATTTCCGGCGAATGGTGGATCGCGCTGTTTCCCGGCGCGGCGCTGATGATCGCCGTGTTCACCTTCAACCTGCTCGGCGATGGCCTGCGCGATCTGGTCGATCCGCAGCGGAGAACTTGATCATGTTGAAAGCTCCGACACCGGAAACCGATACAGGTCTGGCACTGCCGCTGCTGGACGTGCGCGATCTCACCGTCGAGTTCGCCACCAGGCGCGGCGTGGTGCGCGCGGTCGAACATGTCAACATCACGTTGGCCAAAGGCGAGACGCTCGGCATCGTTGGCGAGTCCGGCTCCGGCAAATCGGTCACCTCCTACGCGGTGATGCGCATTCTCGACCGTGCCGGCTCGATCGCCGAAGGCTCGGTTCTGTTCTCCGGCCTCGACCTGCGCGCAGCGCCGGAAAGCGACATGCGCGACTTGCGCGGCCGCGAAATGTCGATGATCTTCCAGTCGCCGCGGCTGGCGCTCAATCCGATCCGCAAGATCGGCCATCAGATCGAAGACGTGCTGCTGCAGCACGCCCAGGCCGGCAACGAGGAGGTCGCCGAAAAGGCGGTCGAGGTGCTCGAGCAGGTGCGCATCGCGCGGCCGCGCGAGCGCTATCACGCCTATCCGTTCGAACTTAGCGGCGGCATGTGCCAGCGCGTGGTGATCGCACTGGCGCTGGCGTGCCGGCCGCAACTGCTGATCGCCGACGAGCCGACCACCGGGCTGGACGTGACGACGCAGAAGGCGGTGATGGATCTCGTTGTCGAACTGACGCGCGAGCGCGGCATGTCGACCATTCTCATCACCCACGATCTTGGCCTCGCCGCCGCCTATTGCGACCGCGTCGTGGTCATGGAGAAGGGCCATGTGGTCGAGACCGCGCAGTCGGAGACCATCTTCAAGGCGCCGGCGCATGCCTATACGCGCAAGCTGATGCGGGCGACACCGCGACCCGGGATCACCTTGCGCGACCTGTTGCCGGAAGAGGAAGCCGCCCGCGCCCGGCCGGTGGCGAACAATCCCGTCGCCGCCACGGAAGCGCCGCTGCTCAAGGTCGAGAACCTGGTCAAGGAATATCCGCGCAAAGGCGCCGCCACGTCGCTGAAGAAACTGTTCGGCACCGCGCCGGTGCCGGAGAGCGACGTGTTCCGCGCCGTCGACGGCATCAGTTTCGAGATCGCGCGCGGCGAAAGCGTCGG
>JAQSCR010000542.1 GCA_029945495.1 Pseudolabrys sp.
GAGCTCGTTATGAATTGCATCAACTGAGATGATGTGCGGAGTCACCCCGCCTTGCAATGCGCGCAGATGCCGGAAATTTCGATCACCGGCGTCTTCGGCGTGAAGCCGGCGGCGCGCGAAGCGCTCTTGATCGTGTCGGCGACGGCAGCCGAGGCAGCCTCGCCGACCGCGCCGCATTTCTCGCAGATCAGGAACACTACCGGATCGCCGCTCTCGTGATTATGCGCGCAGGCGATGAAGGCGTTGCGGCTTTCGATCCGGTGCACCAAGCCTTGCTCGCGCAGGAAGTCGAGCGCGCGGTAGATGGTGATCGGCGCCGGGCGGGCGCCCTGGTCCGCCAGGCGGTCAATCAGCTCATAGGCACCGAGCGGAGAATGGCTTGCCAGCAGCGCCTCGAGCACGCGGCGGCGAATCGGCGTCAGCCGTTCCTCATGTGCGGCGCAAGTTGACTCGGCATGAGCGATGGCGTCGCTGGCGCAGCGGTCGTGATCGTGCCCCGGCGTCGGGAACACCGCGCGGCCGTGTGGTTTTTTGATGGTAGTCTTAGGCAATGCCCGCTCCGGCTTCATACTCAAGTCTAACCTGACGCTTCCACATTCGTCCAAGTTCATACATATATATTGCACTGCAATAAGAATAGGGGCAGTTTCCTGCACGCCTCCAGACACCCGGCCCTTCCGGTCGCACTGATTAAGAGGACTTTCATGCTCAAAGGCAAAACCGCTTTGGTCACCGGTTCCACCTCCGGCATCGGGCTCGCCACCGCGCGGGCACTGGCCGCCGACGGCGCCAACGTCATGCTCAACGGCTTCGGCGACAAGGACGCGATCGAGACCGAGCGCGCCGGGCTGGAGAAGGAATTCGGCATCAAGGCGCGCTATTCGCCGGCCGACATGAGCAAGCCGGCGGAGATCGCCGCCATGATCGCGACCACCGAAAAAGAATTCGGCGCGCTCGACGTGCTGGTCAACAATGCCGGCATTCAGCATGTCGCCAGCATCGAGGATTTCCCGCTCGACAAATGGGACGCCATCATCGCCATCAATCTGTCGTCGGCGTTCCACGGCATTCGCGCCGCGATCCCCGGCATGAAAAAACGCAAATGGGGCCGCATCATCAACATCGCCTCGGCGCATGGCCTGGTGGCGAGCGCGCAGAAGGTCGCCTATGTCGCGGCCAAGCACGGAATTGTCGGCATGACCAAGGTGGTGGCGATCGAAGCCGCCAATGACGGCGTCACCTGCAACGCGATCTGCCCCGGCTGGGTGTTGACACCGCTGGTGCAGAAGCAGATCGACGCGCGCGCCCAGGCCTCCGGCCAGTCTGTGCGCGAGGCCGAAATCGCGCTCTTGTCGGAGAAGCAGCCGATGCACCAGTTCACCAAGCCGGAAAGCATCGGCGCCCTGGCGGTGTTCCTGTGCAGCGATGGCGCCGCCTCGATCACCGGCTCGGCCTATTCGATCGACGGCGGCTGGGTGGCGCAGTGATCGGCAAGCAATGATCGATTTCCTCGCGCGCGCGCTCGGCAGCGACAAAGCGCCGAAGCCGAAACGTATCAATCTGGCGCTGCAAGGCGGCGGCGCGCACGGCGCCTTCACCTGGGGCGTGCTCGATCATCTGCTGGAAGACGGGCGGCTGACGGTCGAGGGCATTTCCGGCACCTCGGCCGGCGCGGTCAACGCGGTGATGCTGGCCGATGGCCTCAAGCGCGGCGGCCCCGACGAAGCGCGCAAGCGGTTGTCGGATTTCTGGCGCGCCGCCAGCCTCGGCGGCGACCTGCCGGCGGTGCAGCGCGCCGTCACCGACAAATTGTTTTCGCTGCTGCCGGGCGAAGGCTCGCCGAGCTTCAATTGGCTGTCGGCCTGGTCGCAATATCTGTCGCCCTACGATCTCAACCCGCTCAACATAAATCCGCTCAAGGATCTGATCGAACGCTTCGTCGATTTCGAAGCTTTGCGCGCCGACGACCGGCAGATCTTCATCGCCGCCACCAATGTGCAGACCGGACGGCTGCATATCTTTCCGCGCGAGAAGATATCCGCCGAAGCGGTGATGGCCTCGGCCTGCCTGCCGGCGGTGTTCCGCGCCGTCGAGATCGACGGCGTGCCCTATTGGGACGGCGGCTATCTCGGCAATCCGGTGCTGTATCCGTTCTTCCGTTCGACCGACACCGAGGACGTGGTGATCATCCAGATCAATCCGCTGGTGCGCAAGAAGATCCCGCATTCGACTCGCGACATCATGGCCCGCGTCAACGAGATCACTTTCAATTCCGCGCTGATGGCGGAACTGCGCGCTATCGAATTCGGCAACCGACTGATCGACCAGGGCCGCGTGCCACACGGCACCGGTCCCAACGAATACCGCCGCATCAACGTGCACCGCATCGTGCTGGAAGGCCTGGGCGAGCGGCTGTCGTCGTCGAGCAAGCTGCGCAACGATTTCGAATCGCTCGAATTGTTGCGCAAGGTCGGCCAGCGCGCCGCGCGCCGCTTCCTCGACCAGCATTTCGACGAAATCGGCGTGCGCTCAAGCGTCGACCTCAAGACCGAGGTCTATTCGGAGTGGGGATGATAGGCTTCCCGCCATGACCGAACTGTTCGCCGAAGTTGGCCGCGCCAGACTGGAAATCGAAATCGCCGACATCACCACGCTCGATGTCGCGGCGATCGTCAACGCCGCCAACTCATCGCTGCTCGGCGGCGGCGGCGTCGATGGCGCCATTCATCGCGCCGCGGGGCCCGAACTGCTGGAGGAATGCCGCGCGCTCGGCGGCTGCGACACCGGCGAAGCCAAGATCACGCATGGCTACAGGCTGAAGGCGAGCGCGATCATTCACGCGGTCGGGCCGGTGTGGATGGGCGGCATCGCCGACGAACCGGCGCTGCTCGCCAGCTGCTATCGCAGCGCGCTGGCGCTGGCGAGCGAACACGCGCTGCCGTCGCTGGCGTTTCCGGCGATCTCGACCGGCATCTACCGCTTTCCGCCCGATCTCGCCGCGCGCATCGCGGTCGGCACCGTGGCGTCGGAACTGGCGGGAATGCCGCGCGGACAACCGTCCGTCCTTTCGCGGGTGATCTTCTGTTGCTTTTCGACTGAGAGCGCCGAGCATCACAAGGACGCGTTCGGCGAGCTGGGGTTGGTCTAGACTTTCGGCGCGACGTCCAGCCGCACGACCCAGTTTTCCAGTCCGGGCGCCGCCGCCGGATAAAGATTGAGCACCGTCGGGTCGTGGCCCGGCACGATGTGGTGGCGCGACGAGGCGAGTTTCGCGAGCTTCTTGTATCCCTCGAGCGTATCGCCGACCGAGTAAGTGATCGGGAAGACGCGGCCCTCGTCGATATGTGCATAATAGTGGCAACAGTCCGACGCCAGCACGACGTAGCCGCGCGCAGTCTTCACCCGCACGCATTGCAGACCCTTCGAGTGGCCGCCGATCTTGTGAATGGTGATGCCTGGCGCCAGTTCGTCGGCGCCGTCGTGGAATTCGCAGCGAAAAGCGAACACCTTTTTCACCATCGCATGCACGTCGCTTTCGCTAAACGGAATGCGCAGCATCGGGTGGCACATGCAGCGGCCGGTGGCGTAAGTCATCTCGTCGTCCTGGATGTGGTAACGCGCATTCGGAAACATGTCGTAGTTGCCGGCATGATCCCAATGCAGGTGGGTCGCGATGACGTGGTCGACCTTGGCCGGATCGACGCCGATCGCATTCAGGCCCTGGTCGACCGGGTGCGAGATATGACGGCCGCGTTCCCTGGCCGCCGTTTCGTCAAAACCGGTGTCGACCATGAAGATGCCGTGCGGACCCTTGATGACCCAGACGTAATAGACCAGCGTGGTCATTTCGTCGTGCGGATCGCCGAACACGAAGTTTTCAGAACGCCTGCGGGCGTGCTCACCGTATTTGATGGCGTAGACTTCGTGGATGTCGTCGCTCATCGTTATTTCCCTGCCTTGCTTTACGTCTTGCTTGCGGTCTTGCTTAAGATCTTGCCGACGATGACGCCGGCGCGCCGTTCGACCGGCTGGACGATGGTGGTGAAGTCCTTGTCGGCGCCGATTTCGCTGGCGACGCGCTCCCACAACGAAACGACCATGCTCATCATATCGGTCGGCACGCCGGCGGCCTTGGCCTCAGTGAGACAGAGCCGCACATCCTTGAGCATCAAGGCGGTGGCGAAACCGGCATCGAAGGTGCGCGGCAGCACGGCGTTGGGAAACTTGCCGGACGAGGCGGTGTTGCGTCCCGAGCCGGCGTTGATGACGTCGAGCATGATCGCCGGATCGAGTCCGGCCTTGACGCCCATCACCACCGCTTCCGCGGTCGCCGCCATCGCGGTCGCCGACAGGAAATTATTGGCGAGCTTCATGGTCTGCGCCATGCCAGGCCGATGACCGATGACGAACACGGCGCCGAACACGCCGAGCGCGTCCTTGACGACATCGACGTGATCCTGCGGGCCTGAGACCATCACCGCCAAAGTGCCCTTCACCGCGCCGGCGACGCCGCCCGACACCGGCGAGTCGATCTGCACGATGTTTTTCCCAGCGAGCGCCGCGGCGATGTCGGCGGCGGCGCGCGAGCCGGTGGTCGACAGATCGACGAAGCGCTTGATGCGTTTGCCGTGAATGACGCCGCTTTCGCCGGTCGCCACGGCGGCGACGATGTGCGGTTCCGGCAAAGAAGCCATCACCGTCTCGACCCGGTCGGCGACATTGGCCGGCGACGACGCGAGTTGCGCGCCGAGCGCCAGCAGGGGTGCGGCGGCATCGCCGCGGGTGTCGTAGATAACGAGTTTATGGCCGGCTTCGATCAGGCGCCGCGCCATCGGCTGCCCCATTTTGCCCAAACCGATGAAGCCGATGTCCAAGCCACTGCCGAAGCCACTACCCATGTCGCGTTTCCGTCCTGCTTTGCTTTTTGTGCGGCGACTTTGCCCGATGCAAGCGGTGCCGTCATCAACGCCACGCGGGCGCGGGCTATGCGACCAACGGTCTATTGAACTTATTATAAGCTAGCTTATTATAAGTACTGCAGACGAGACACCGAGCATGCCAAAAATACCGATCGAACGCGAATTTGCCTTTCAGATCATGGATGTAGCACGCCTGCTGAAGACCTATGCCGATCAGCGTGCCCGCCAATTCGGGATTTCCAAGGCGCAATGGACCGTGCTGGTCCGCATCGATCGCCTGGAAGGGCTGAAGCAGTCGGAGCTGGCGGAAATGCTCGACCTGCAGCCGATTTCGCTGACCCGCGTGCTCGACCGCCTGGCCGAAAACGGCCTGATCGAACGCCGGCCAGATCCGAACGACCGGCGCGCCAATCGCTTGTACCTAATGCCGGCGGCGCGGCCGATGCTCGACCACCTGTCCATCCTCGCCACCGACATGATGAAGACCGTCCTCGAAGGGCTCGATGCCACGACGATTGATCGTACGCTGCACGATCTCGGCCTGGTCAAAGACAATCTGCGCTCGGCCATCGCACGCCATGTCGGCCAGGCGCCATCCAATCAACCGCAAGTACAAAAAGACCTCGCGTCATGAGTGATAAAGTTCTGAAGGTCGTTCCCGCGCCCGAATCGAAGACCTCGCCGGAGGCGGCAACCGAGGCCCCGGCAAGGACCGGACGCGCCGGCATGCCCGGGCGCACGCGCCTGCGCACGATCCTGCTGGTGGCGCTGCCGTCTCTGGCGGTGCTGCTTGGGCTCGGCATCTACCTGACGGGCGGGCGCTATATCTCGACCGACAACGCCTATGTCGGTGCGCAGAAGGTGCTGATCACCCCGGACATCGCCGGCAAGGTGATCAACGTCGCCGTGCGTGAAGGCCAGCACGTCAAGGCCGGCGACGAACTGATGCGGCTCGACGCCGAACCCTATCAGCTCGCCATGGCGCAAGCGCAGGCCAAGCTCGCCACCGCACTCAGCGATTATGCCAAGGTCAAGAGCAACCTGAAGTCGCTCCGCACGCTGGCCGATCTGGCGCAGAAGAATGTCGAGCTCAAAGCGCGCGACGTCGAGCGCAAGAGCAAGCTAGTGGCGACGCAGGCCGGCTCGCAAGCCGACGTCGACACCTCGACCGGCACGCTGGTGACGGCGCAGCTGCAGGCGCAGTTCACCGCGCAGCAGCGCGACGACGCGCTCAACCAGTTGCTCGGCGATGCCGAACTGCCGATGGAGAAATTCCCGGCCTATGCGCAGGCCAAGGCCGCGCTCGACCAGGCGCAACGCGATCTCGACCATACAACCTTGCGCGCGCCGATTGCCGGCACCGCGACGCAGGTCGACAACATCCAGCTCGGCCGCTTCGTCGCCGCCGGCGGGCCGATCCTCAGCATCATCGACGACAGCACGCCTTGGGTCGACGCCAACCCGAAGGAAACCGACATCACCTATCTGCGCATCGGCCAGAAGGTGACGCTCGACGTCGATTCGTTCCCCGACCACACCTTCAAGGGCACCGTCATCGCTGTGAGCCCCGGCACCGGATCGCAGTTCTCGATCCTGCCGGCGCAGAACGCCAGCGGCAACTGGGTCAAGGTGGTGCAGCGCGTGCCGGTGCGGATCGCCTTCGACAAGGGCGAGGACACGCATCTGCTGCGCACCGGCATGAGCGTCAATGTCGAGATCGACACCGGCCATAGCCGGCTTCCGTTCATGTCCAAAGAACTCGCGAAATGAGCCCGGCCGGCGCAGCAATGGCGCCGAAGTCGCGGCGCATGCTGATCACAATATGCGCGATGACCGCGACCGTCATGCAGGCGCTCGACACCACGATCGCCAACGTGGCGCTGCCGTATATGCAGGGCTCGCTGTCGGCTTCGCTCGACCAGATCAACTGGGTGCTGACCTCCTATATTGTCGCCGCCGCCATCATGACCGCGCCGATCGGCTGGCTGGCCGACCGCTTCGGCCGCAAGAAGCTGTTCATCATCTGCGTCGCCGGGTTCACCACGGCGTCGCTGCTGTGCGCGCTGGCGCAGAACATCGAACAGATGGTGCTGTTCCGTCTGCTGCAGGGCATGGCCGGCGCGGCTTTGGTGCCGCTGTCGCAGTCGGTGTTGCTGGATTCCTATTCGGTGCAGGAGCGCGCCAAGGCGATGGCGATCTGGGGCATGGGCGTGATGTTAGGTCCCATCATGGGCCCGACCCTGGGCGCCTGGCTGACCGACAATTACTCCTGGCACTGGGTGTTCCTGATCAATCTGCCGATCGGCGCGCTGACCGTCGTTGGCATGATGGCGTTCATGGAGGAAACCAAGAAGCAGGAGCACCTGATCTTCGACTGGTTCGGCTTCATCGCGCTCGCCATCGGCATCGGCTCGCTGCAATTGATGTTGGATCGCGGCGAGCAGGTCGGCTGGTACGGCGCCACCGAGATCTGGGCGGAGACCATCGTCTCGGCGGCCGGCTTCTATTATTTCTTCGCCCATTCGCTGACGACGCCGCAGCCTTTCGTGAATTTCGGCATGTTCAGGGACCGCAATTTCGTCAGCGGCTGCGTCTTCATGCTGGTGATCGGCGTGGTGCTGTTCGGCACCATGGCGCTGGTGACGCCGTTCATGCAGAACCTGCTCGGCTATCCGATCCAGACCGCCGGCTTCCTGCTCGGTTCGCGCGGCGTCGGCACGCTGATGACGATGATGGCGGCGCCGCGGCTGATGCGGTTGATCGAGCCGCGCTACCTGATCCTCGGCGGGTTGGTGATTACCGCCGCGACGCTTTACGAGATGACCGGATGGTCGCTCGACGTGCAACAATCGGTCATCGTCATCACCAACATCGTGCAGGGCGTCGGCCTCGGCCTGCTGTTCGTACCGGTGACCTCGGTCGCGTTCAGCACTTTGGCCGGCAACCTGCGCAATGGCGCGACCTCGATGACGACCTTGCTGCGCAATATCGGTTCGTCGATCGGCATTTCCATGATGATCGCCAACCTGACCAGCAAGGCCACGCTGATGCACGAAACCATCGGCGACGGCATCACTCCGTTTAACAATGCGCTGCAGATGCAGGATGTGGCCTCGGTCCTCAATCTGGCGACCGAGAGCGGCAAGGCGACGCTCGACGGCATCATCACCCAGCAGGCGGCCTTGATCGCCTATCTCAACGATTTCAAATTGCTGATGGTGCTGACGATATTGACGATGCCGCTGGTGATGCTGATCGGTACGACCAAGACAGTGCCGAGCGCAGCCACGCGGGACGACGTCGTCCACGCCATGGATTAGTTCTTGTCATTCCGGGGCACGTGCGCAGCACGTGAACCCGGAATCCAGAAGCCAAAGTCCGTGCCTGTGCCCCTGGATTCCGGATTCGCTCGTTTCACTCGCGCCCCGGAATGACAGCAACATTAAACGCCACCAAACTCTTTCCTGATCTTCTCACTGTGTGCGCCCAGCGCCGGAATCGCTCCGTATTGCCGGCTTTCGCCGACAAATGACGCGGCTGGCGCCGGCATGCTGGCCGGACCGCTCGGCGTGTCGACGGTGATCCGCCTCAAGTGGGGGTGCGTCGACAGCAACGCGGAGTCGTTGACACGGGCAAAGGCAATGTCGGCACCCGCCAGCTTTTTCATCAACGGCTCGACATCCTGCGTGGCAAACACCGCCGCCACCGCTGCGTCGGTCTGCGCCCGGTTGGCCTGGCGCTGCGGATTGGTGGCGAACCGCTCGTCGGCGCCGAGCGCGGCTTGGCCGAGCACCTTGTCGGCGAGCATGCGCCACTCGCGGTCGTTCTGGATCGAGATCAGAATGTCGGCGCCGTCGCGCGTCTTGAACACGCCGTAAGGCGCGATGGTCGGATGCGCCAGACCGACGCGCTTGAACGGATTGCCCCATTCCTGGTTGAGCAGCGGGATCGTCATCCATTCCGCCATGGCGTCGAACATGGAAATCGAGATCGTCGCGCCTTCGCCAGTGCGCGAACGGCGGATGATCGCCTCGAGGATCGCCTCATAGGCGCTCAGGCCGGCGGCGATATCGACGACCGAGACGCCGACGCGCGCCGGAGCTTCCGGCCCGCCGGTCACCGAGGACAGACCCGACTCGGCCTGGATCAGCAGGTCGTAGGCCTTGCGTTGCGCAAACGGCCCGCTCTCGCCATAGCCGGAGATCGAAGCGCAGATCAGCTTGGGATAATCCTGGCGCAGCCGCTCGAATGAAAAGCCAAGCTTGCCGAGCGCGCCGGGCTTCAGGTTCTGCACAAACACATCGGCCTTGGCGAGCATCGCCTCCAACAGCGCCTTGTCGTCGTCCTTGGTGAGATCGAGGACGACCGATTCCTTGCCGCGGTTGAGCCACACCAGATGCGCGCTCTCGCCATGCACGATGTAATCGTAATGGCGGGCGAAGTCGCCTTCCGG
>JAQSCR010000543.1:0-5106 GCA_029945495.1 Pseudolabrys sp.
CGAAATTGATTGGGAGCCGCGTTACGGCCGCATGAAAATTCATACGGCCTTGCATCTACTGTCCGTGGTTCTGCCCTATCCGATCACCGGCGCCTCGGTCGGCAACGTCGACGGCCGGGCCGACTTCGACATTCCCGATGCCGGCCACGACAAGGAGGCCATCGCCGCGAAGATCGCCGCGATGATCGCCACCGATGCCACGGTCTCGAGTCGCTGGATCAGCGATGCCGAACTCGAGGCCAATCCGGGCCTCATCAAATCGATGTCGGTGAAGCCGCCGATGGGCACCGGCAAAGTGCGACTGATCGAAATCGCCGGGCTCGATCTGCAGCCCTGCGGCGGCACGCATGTGCGCCAGCTGCATGAAATCGGCGCGATCGCCGTCACCGGCATCGAGAAGAAGGGCAAGCAGAACCGCCGCGTGCGCATCGCTTTGGCGTGAGGGCGCCGCCCTGCCGATCGTGCAACCATTACAATCGCGGGCCGTTAGCCCGGACTACCTTTCGCAGACATTGACCGTCAAACCGGAGTGAAATAATGGCCGACCAGACCCCAGCGAGCCCAAGCCTTGCCAGCCAGTGGCTCAAATCGACCGAATGGCTCGCCGGCCAGCTTGGCAAGCCTGGCGTGTCGGTGGTCGATGGCTCGTTCTATCTGCCGGCGCACCAGCGCGACGCGAAGACCGAATATCTCGCCGGCCACATTCCGGGCGCGGTCTATTTCGATATGAACGAGATCGCCGATCACTCCAGCGATCTGCCGCATATGCTACCGGGGCCGAAACAGTTCGGCGAAGCGGTCGGTGCGCTCGGCATCGCTGACACCGACACCATCGTTGTCTATGACGGCCTCGGCCTGTTAGGGGCGCCGCGCGTGTGGTGGACGTTCCGCATCATGGGCGCCAAGAACGTGTTCATCCTCGATGGCGGCCTGCCGGCCTGGAAAGCTGAAAAGCGCCCGCTTGAGCCGGGCGAAGCCAAGCGCCCGGCCGCCACCTTCAACGCCGACATGCAGACCAACGCGGTGGCGGGGCATAGTGACGTCCAGATGGCGCTCAACGGCAAGGACATCCAGGTGGTCGACGCGCGTCCGGCCGGACGCTTCGCCGGCCGCGAAGCGGAGCCGCGGCCGGGCCTGCGCCCGGGCCACATGCCGGGCGCCTTCAACGTGCCGTCGAACGAAGTGGTCGAACACGGCCGGCTGGTCTCGCCCGAGCGCATCGCCGCGGCGTTCAAAAAGGCGGGCGTCGATCCCGACAAGCCGGTCATCACCAGCTGCGGCTCGGGCGTTTCCGCCGTGATCCTGTCGCTGGGCCTCGATGCGCTCGGCAAGCCACTGGCGCCGGTCTATGACGGCTCCTGGGCGGAATGGGGCGCGCGGCCGGATCTGCCGGTGGAGAAGGACTGACCTGTCGTCGCATTGCCGCCATCCGTCCAATACATATAATCTGTCGAATATGAATCGGCCGATCCAGGATGTGCGATGATCTTTCGCCAGCTGTTCGACAGCGTTTCCGGCACCTACTCCTACCTGCTGGCCAGCCGCGCCGGCGGCGAGGCGCTGATCATCGATCCGGTACTGGAGAAGGTCGACCGCTATCTGCAGCTGATCGGCGAGTTGGACGTTCGGCTGGTTAAGGCGGTCGACACCCATCTGCACGCCGACCACATCACCGGCCTGGGCGCGCTACGCGACCGCACCCATTGCATCACCGTGATGGGCGAGAACACCAAGGCCGACGTGGTGTCGATGCGGCTCGCCGAAGGCGACAAGCTGACAATCGAAGGCGTCAGCATGGACGTGCTGTACACGCCCGGCCACACCGACGATAGCTACTCGTTTTTGATGGGCGACCGCGTCTTCACCGGCGACACCCTGCTCATTCGCGGCACCGGCCGTACCGATTTCCAGAACGGCGATGCGCGCGCGCAATACGAGTCGCTGTTCGGCAAATTGCTGCGGCTGCCCGACGAGACCTTGGTGTTCCCGGCGCACGACTATAAAGGCGACACGGTTTCCACCATCGGCGAGGAGAAGCGCTACAATCCGCGCCTGCAGGTCAAATCCGCCGACGACTATGTCGCGCTGATGGCCAGCCTTAACCTGCCCAATCCGAAGATGATGGACGTCGCCGTGCCGTCCAACATGAAGGTCGGCCTGGCGCAGCAGGATATCGCGCGCCGCGGCTGGGCGTTGAGCGCCGCGCAGGCGATCGCGCTGACCGGCCGGAGCGACGCCACCTTCATCGATCTGCGCGAGCCAAGCGAATGCCAAAAGCACGGCAGCATCCCCGGCGCATTGCACGCGCCCTATGGCGATCTGCAGAACAATATTCGCGCCGGCGGCCTGCTGCATGAGCTGGCGCGGCGTGGCGACGGGCGCATCGTGTTCTATTGCGCCTTCGGCGAACGCTCGGCCATGGCGGTTCAGGCAGCGCAGGACGCCGGCTTAAGCGCGGCCGTGCATATCGAAGGCGGCATCGACGCCTGGAAAAAAGCCGGCGGGCCGTTGACGCGAAGCGCGTGATCTTAACCGCAAACCGGTTTCCACTTTCCGGGATCACGCGCTGGTGCGATAACAATTCGTCATTCCGGGGCATGCGCGAAGCGCATGAACCCGGAATCCAGATACGCGGGTTCTTTATCTGGATTCCGGGTCCGCGCTTTTGCGCGTCCCGGAATGACAGCAAGAACTAATGCAAAATTTGGCTGAGGAACAGCTTGGTGCGCTCGTGCTGCGGGTGGGCGAAGAACTCATCCGGCGAATTGGCCTCGATGATCTGCCCAGCATCCATGAACACGACGCGGTTGGCGACCTGACGGGCAAAGCCCATTTCGTGCGTCACGCACAGCATGGTCATGCCCTCTTCCGCCAGATTGACCATGGTGTCGAGCACTTCCTTGACCATTTCCGGATCGAGCGCCGAGGTCGGCTCGTCGAACAGCATGATCTTCGGGTTCATGCACAGCGCACGCGCGATGGCGACGCGCTGCTGCTGGCCGCCCGACAGCTGGCCGGGGAACTTGCCGGCCTGCTCGGGAATCTTCACGCGCTTGAGATAGTGCATGGCGATTTCGTCGGCCTGGTGCTTCGGCATCTTGCGCACCCAGATCGGCGCCAAAGTGCAGTTTTCCAGCACGGTGAGATGCGGGAACAGGTTGAAGTGCTGGAATACCATGCCGACGTCGCGCCGCACTTCGTCGATCTTTTTCAGATCGTTGGTCAGCTCGATGCCGTCAACGATGATGCTGCCCTTCTGATGCTCCTCGAGCCGGTTGATGCAGCGGATCATCGTCGATTTGCCGGAACCCGATGGTCCGCAAATGACGATGCGCTCGCCACCCGACACCTTGAGATTGATGTCGCGCAGAACGTGGAAGTCGCCGTACCACTTGTTCATGCCGACGATTTCGACGGCAATCTCGTTGTTCAACTGGGTCGGTTTGATATTAAGCGCGGATTTGTTCACTGCGGCACCTGTTGCATTTTAGCGTCTCTCGCTCTTGGCGAGTCGGGCTTCGGTCGCGCGGGCATAGCGCGACATGGCGTAGCAGAAGGTCAGATAGAAAATCCCGGCAACCGCATAGCCGGTCGTCGAAGTCACCGGCGTCGCCCATTTCGGATCCAGCCGCGACACTTCGATGGTGTGCAGCAGGTCGAAGATGCCGACGATGAACACCAACGTCGTGTCCTTGAACAGGCCGATATAGGTGTTGACGATATTCGGGATGGTGATCTTGAGCGCCTGCGGCAGCACGATCAGCCGCATCATCTGCCAATAGCCGAGGCCGACCGCCATGGCGCCCTCGAACTGGCCTTTCGGTATAGCCTGCAGGCCGGCGCGCACCACTTCCGCCATATAGGCGGAGGCGAACATCGCGATACCGATCAGCGCGCGCAGCAGCTTGTCCGGTGAATACTGCTCCGGCACGAACAGCGGCAGCATCACGCTCGCCATGAACAGCACGGTCACCAGCGGCACGCCGCGCACGAATTCGATGAACAGAACCGAGAACAGCTTGACCGTCGGCATGTCGGAGCGCCGGCCGAGCGCCAGCAGGATGCCGAGCGGCAGCGACACCACGATGCCGACCGCCGACACCACGATGGTCACCAGCACGCCCCCCCACAGCACGGTGTCGACCAGCGGCAAGCCGATGGCTTCGAAACCGTGCAGCAGAATGTACGAGCAGACCGGCAGCGCGATGAAGAAATAATAGGCGGCGAGATCGCGGCGCGGCGCCTTGAGCCAGAGAATCCAGAAAACGCCGACCGCCAGCATCGCGAAGAACACGTCGACGCGCCAGCGCTCGGGAATCGGATACGAACCGTAGGTAAAATAGGCCAGACGTTCCCAGGCGAACGGCCAGCAGGCGCCGATCACGCGGTGTTGCACGACCTCGCGGCAGGCGTCGCGGTCGACGCCGGTCCAGACCGCGTCGATCAGCAGAAAATTGAGCAGCCCCGGAATGATCCAGGCCAGCAGCAAAGCGATCAGCACCGTCATCGCGATGTTGAACGGGCTCGACAGCAGATTGTCACGCAGCCACGCAAGCGGGCCAATCAGCGACGCCGGCGGCGGCTGCGCCTCGATCTCGTCGCGACGGATGAACCTGATCTGGGCAACGGCGAGATCGCCTTCCGACATGGTCATGACTCAGGCCCTCACCTTTCCACCAGCGCGATACGGCTGTTGTAGAAATTCATCAGCAGCGAAGTGGTGAGGCTGATGACGAGATAGACCGCCATGGTGATGGCGACGACTTCAACCGCTTGGCCGGTCTGGTTGAGCACGGTGCCGGTGAAAATCTGCACCAGATCCGGATAGCCGATGGCCACCGCCAGCGTCGAGTTCTTGGTCAGGTTCAGATACTGGCTGGTGAGCGGCGGGATGATGACGCGCATCGCCTGCGGCACCACGATCAGCCGCAACGTCGGCTGCGCGCGCAGGCCCAGCGAATAGGCCGCTTCGGTCTGCCCGTGCGACACCGAGCGGATGCCGGCGCGCACCACCTCGGCGATGAAGGCCGCGGTGTAGATCGACAGGCCGAACAGCAGCGCGGCGAATTCCGGCATGATCTCGATGCCGCCCGACATATAGAATTT
>JAQSCR010000543.1:5116-9368 GCA_029945495.1 Pseudolabrys sp.
TTTTCCGGCCTGCGGAAATTCGAAGCCGATCGGATGGCCGGCTGCGAGGAAGATCAGCAGCGGCGCGCCGACGATGAGGCCGAGCGAAACCAGCAACACCGGCGCCTGCTGGCCGGTCTTTTCCTGCCGTTTGCGCGCCCAGATGTGAAAAGCGATCGAAATGACGATGCCGACGGCGAGCGCCAACTCGGCAAAACCGAAGCCGGATTGCGGGATAGGCTCCGGCAGGAACAGGCCGCGATTATTGAGCACCGCGCCGCCCGGGATGTGCACGCTGTCGCGCAGATCCGGCAGCGCCTTGAGCACGGCGTTGTACCAGAACAGCAATTGCAGCAGCAGCGGGATGTTGCGAATGGTCTCGACGTAGCCGCTGGCGGCCTTGTTCACCAGCCAGTTTTTCGACAGCCGCGAAATGCCGACGATGAAGCCGAGAATGGTCGCGAGTACGATGCCTAAAGCCGCCACCAGCAAGGTGTTGCAGAGGCCGACCCAGAAGGCGCGGCCATAGGTCGACAGGTTCGAGTAGGAAATCATCGACTGGCTGATGTCGAAGCCGGCGGTCTGGTTCCAGAAGCCGAAGCCGGAGGCGATATGCGCCCGCTCGAGATTGTCGATCGCGTTGCTGGCGGCGCCATAGACCAGGAAAGCGATGGCCGCGCACAGAGCTATCTGATAGGCGATGCTCCGGACCTTGGGGTCGTTATAGAACGATACGCGCGCCGGCGGTGATCCCGCTCGAAGGTCAATCGACATTTACCCCTCATCCGGCTGAAACGCTGGCCGTCTTGCCCTTCCAGGCTTGGAGAAGCACGATCCGTGCCGAAAACCGCGAGCCGGTCTCCGAAAATCAGCACCTTGCGACCTTTACCGGACTGCCGCGGAGACCCGTTCCGCGGCAGTCCAGCGTTTTTTTCCCCTCAACGATAGCGATTAACTTAGCGGACCGGCGGCGCGTACTGGATGCCGCCCTTGTTCCACAGCTTGTTCAGGCCGCGGTCGATCTTGAGCGGCGAACCGGAGCCGACATTGCGTTCGAACGACTCGCCGTAATTGCCGACCTGCTTGATGATGTTGAGCGCCCAGTCCTTCGGCAGACCGAGTTGCTCGCCATAATTGCCTTCGGTGCCGAGCAGACGCTTGATGTCCGGATTGGTGGACTTGGCCATTTCGTCGACATTTGCGGAGGTGATGCCGAGCTCTTCGGCGTTGAGCATCGCATAGAGCGCCCACTTCACCACATCGAACCACTGGTCGTCGCCATGGCGAACGGCCGGTCCGAGCGGCTCCTTGGAGATGATTTCCGGCAGCACGATGTGGTCGGCGGAATTGGCCACGCGCAGGCGTTCGGAATAGAGGCCGGACGCGTCGGTCGTGTAAGCGTCGCAGCGGCCGGTGTCGTAGGCCTTCAGGGCTTCGTTCGATGTCGCGAAGGTGACCGTCTTGAGTTTCATTTTATTGGCGCGGAAATAGTCGGCCAGGTTGAGTTCGGTCGTGGTGCCCTGCTGCACGCAAACCGAGGCTTCGCCGAGTTCCAGCGCCGAGTTCACTTTCAGCGACTTGCGCACCATGAAGCCCTGACCGTCGTAATAATTCACGCCGGTGAAGTTGAGGCCAAGCTGGGTGTCGCGCGACGAGGTCCAGGTCGTGTTGCGCGCCAGTACGTCGACTTCGCCGGACTGCAGCGCGGTGAAGCGATCCTTGGCCGACAGCGGCACATACTTGACCTTCTTGTCGTCGCCGAACACCGCGGCGGCAACCGCGCGGCACATGTCGACGTCGAGGCCGGCCCATTTGCCCTGCGCGTCCGGCAGGCCGAAACCGGCCAGCGAGCCGTGTGCGCCGCAATGGAGAATTCCGCGGTCCTTAACCGTTTTTAGAGTCTGGGCGGAGGCGCTCGTTGCGCCAAAGATGACAGCGAGAGCGAGGATACTGGCAATTCGTTTCATCGGGGGAGCCCCATTCGTGCGTGGTGAATTGCGACGCTCTTATGGGTTGGCCAAGCTTTCCCTCAAAGGATATCCGCAGCGCCCCTCAGCTCTGCGATGATCCCTAGCCATTCCCCGAGCGCCGCTCTTGGACCATATCTCAGAACGATTGAAGCGGCAGGTCAAGGGCTTAAACGCTTGCCGATGACGTATTCGTAGCCGTATATGCCTCGAGTGCAGGCTTTACTTTTGAAATGGATGACGGAACCGCCATGACCAAGACGCCGAAAAACCCGCTCAAGCCGGAAACCCGTTTGATCAACGCCGGCCGCGATCCGCAGGCCCAGTTCGGTTTCGTCAATCCGCCGGTTTACCATGCCTCCACCGTGCTCTATCCGACCGCCGAGGATCAGGTCGCACATCGCTCGCGCTACCAATATGGCCGGCGCGGAACGCCGACCACCGAAGCGCTCGAAGCCGCGCTGCGCGACATCGAGGGCGACAACTGCGCCGGCGTGGTGCTGCTGCCCTCCGGCCTGGCGGCAATCTCGACAGCGCTCATCGCCGTGGCAGGCGCCGGCGATCATCTGCTGATCACCGACAGCGTCTATCGGCCGACGCGCAATTTCTGCGACGGCCTGTTCAAGCGCATGGGCGTCGAGACCACCTATTACGATCCGCTGATCGGCGCCGATATCGCCAAATTGTTCAAGCCGAATACGCGCGCGGTGTTCGTCGAAGCGCCCGGCTCGCAGAGCTTCGAGATGCAGGACATCCCGGCCATCGCCAAGGTCGCGCACGACAAAGGCGCGCTGGTGATGATGGACAATACATGGGCGACGCCGCTCTATTTCAAGGCGTTCGACAAAGGCGTCGACATTTCGGTCCAGGCCGGCACCAAATATATCGGCGGCCACTCCGACATCATGTTCGGCTGTGTCTCGGCCAATGCCAAGGCTTTTCCCGCGCTCAAGAATACGCACGGCCTGATGGGCCAGTGCGTCGGGCCGGACGATGTCTTTCTGGCGCTGCGCGGCCTGCGCACCATGGCGGTGCGGCTCAAGCAGCACAATGAATCCGGCATGAAGGTCGCGCGCTGGCTTGCGGCGCGGCCGGAAGTCGCCCGCGTCATGCATCCCGGTCTGGAGAGCGATCCCGGTCACGCCATCTGGAAGCGCGACTTCACCGGCGCGTCGGGCCTGTTCAGCATCGAGCTCAAGCCGATGGACGAGAAGGCGGTTTACGCGTTCATGAACGAACTTGCGTTGTTCGGCATGGGCTTTTCGTGGGGCGGCTTCGAAAGCCTGGTCATCATCTTCGACTGCGCCGACTATCGCACCGCGACAAAATGGGCCCCGAGCGGGCCGACCTTGCGCTTTCACATCGGACTGGAAGATCCTCGCGACCTGATCGCCGACCTCGAGGCCGGCTTCAAGGCAATGGCGTCCTTCAAATAACGATCACGCCGGAGCGCCCTGCCCGCCGCTGCGCAGCACGAATTGCAGATTGCGCAGATAGACGAACACGCCAAACGCCTGGCCGATGATGAACACCGGATCCTTGCGGTACAGCGCATAGCCGAGCAGCATGAAGCCGCCGCCGATCGAGAACACCCAGAACGCGGTCGGCACCACGCTGCGGCCGGCGCGCTCGGAGGCGATCCACTGCACCACGAAGCGCATCGCGAACATGATCTGCGCGACGTAACCGATCAGGATGCCCCAATCGAGATTGCCGGCGAACACATCGTGCAGATAGCCGCCGACGGCGTTGGTGATATCTATCAGCATTTAGCTCTCCGAAATTTCCGGTACCCGCTTTTTGCGGCGGATCAGCCACCACACCCCGGCCAGATCGAGAATCCCGACCCACAGCCGGTCCCACAGTCCATAGTTCGACACGCCGGTGCCGCGCGGCCGGTCGACCACGTCGACATAACCGATGTCAAAGCCGTCGCGTTTGACCAGCGCCGGCAGGAAACGATGCAAGCCATCGAAATACGGCAGGTTCAAGAACACGTCGCGGCGGAAAGCTTTCAGTCCGCAGCCGGTGTCGCGGGTGCCGTCGCGCAGCACCGCGCCGCGCACCGCATTGGCGATACGCGATTGCAGCTTCTTGAAGCCGCCGGATTTGCGCCCCGTTCGCTGGCCGGCGACCAGACCCATGCGCGGCGCGCCTTTTTCCAGCGCGCGGATCATCGCCGGGATGAACGCCGGATCGTTCTGACCGTCGCCGTCGATCGTCACCACGACGGCCGCGCGCGCAGCAGTCACGCCCGAGCGCACCGCCGCCGACTGGCCGCAGGACTGCTTGTGGCGCACCCGGCG
>JAQSCR010000544.1 GCA_029945495.1 Pseudolabrys sp.
TTGGCGGCGAGCGCAAGGCTTTGCGCCCTAGTGCGCCGCGCCGGCATGGCGACGACAGTGTTGATGTCGGGATTGCCTTGCAGGATGCCGGCGGTGTCGGCGAACACCAGCGCGTCGATAGTGGCGTCCGGCCAGGCGCGGCGCAGGCTGGCGATCAACGGCGTGGTCAGCAGCACGTCGCCGAGCCGGCGCAGCGCGATCACCAGAATTTTCGGCCGGGCCGGAAGATCGATGCGGTCCATGCGGTCAGGCCCCGGCGGCGGCCGGACGCGGCGGCGCTCGATTTTTCAAAGCCATGCTATTTTTCAAGGCCATGCCGCCGGCAACGCCGACGCCGATCACGTAGATCCAGCCCTGCACGAAATCGAACAGATGCGAATTGAACGCCGAGCCGACGATATTCTGCACGACGATGACGAGGCCGATCCATTCGGCCAGGCCGCTGCCGCGGAACAACATGAGGTGCGCGATCCACATCGCCCACAAGAGGACGGCGCCGACAAGCCCAAGCTGAATGGCGACGGCAAAGGTCTGATTGTGCGGATTGGTGGTGGCCGAGCCGGCCGCGCCGGTCTTGCCGACCGACGAGGCAATGAACAAGTCGTGGATCGATCCGGTGCCGTGCCCGATCACCGGCGCCTCGCGAACAAAGCCGATCGACTTCTTCCAGAACTCGAGACGTTCGCCGGACGAGTTCTGCGCGTCGCTGGCCTGGTATGTTTGATAGTCGGTCCAGGCCTGCAACGTCCGGGTGCGCAGATAGGGCGACGCGGCCCAGGCAACCGCGCCGACGGCCAAGGCCGCCACCGTCAAGACGGCGATGCCGCGCGGACTTAAGCGCTTGACGGCAAAGACGGCCAGTAGGACCGGCAGCATGACCAGTGCGGTGCGGCCGGTCGCGACGAAGAGCATGTTGGCCAGCATGCCGAAGGCAACGGCCGCCAAAGCAAACAGCCAAAGCCAGCGGCGGCGCTCGATGCAATCGACCGCCAGATACAATAGGCCGAAGATGCAGATGACAAACTCGCCGCTTTGCGTCGCGGCATTCTTGACGATCACGAGGTCCGCCTGCAGCGGATTGAATGACAGACCGGGAGCGAACTGGACGATCATCGAAACCAGCAAAAGAACGGCGCAAGACACAAGGAAGCCGCCGGCGACGCACAACCCGCGCGCCGAGCGCTGGAAGTGAATCAACATCAGCGGGATGACGAGCAATTTCAGGAACGAGCCGACGCCGTTCCAGCGCTCGGCCCAGCTCACATCGGCCCACAGCACGCCGGCGACGCCGAGCGCCACCAGCAGCACCGGCAAGCCGCCCGCCGGCGTCAGAAGCGTCTCGCGCAGCGCGCGGCAGTCGAGGGTCGGGATCACCGCGACGATCCACAGCGCGGCGAGAATACTGGTCGCCGATGTCGACCACGGCAGCGATGCGGCAAGCGCCACCGCCAGCCAATCCGCTGTGCGTTGAAGCTTCGCCTGGTCGATCAATCGGGTCATCGCGAAAGGCATCATCGGCTTTCCGTTCCAGCGCCCGCGAACGATATTTTCAATGCCGACAGGCCGCGCCTGGCGCGCACGCCGTCGCCTTCGAGAATTTCCGCCAGCTTGCGCTCGTTCTCCGGCAAGGCCGAGCGGTCGGCCTCGGCATGCCAGAGGTGAATGACGCCGGTGGCGAAGCTGCCGTCCTTGCGCGTCACGCCGGCGCGCAGCAGCCGGACGATGATGTCGGAGTCTTCCTTGCCCCAGCCGCTGTAGTCGGCATCGTAGCCGTCGACGGTCAGCAGGTCGCGCCGCCAGATCGCCAGATTGGCCGAGCGCGCGCCGCGCCATTGCTTTTGGCGCAACCGGCGCAGCGGCCCGAGCGGCAACTGCAGCAGCGCCGACAGCCGGTTGACGCCGCCGGCAAACCGTTCGCGTATCCAGGTGACGCAGCCCCAGGTCTCCGGCGCCAGGCCGTCGCGCAGCACCTTCGCGGTCAGATCGCGCGACAGCAGGATACGGTTGCCGGTGACGAAGGCGCCGGGCTCGGCGAGACGGCGGTGGGTGGCGACAAAGTCGGGCCGCACGATGCAATCGCCGTCGAGGAATAGGCAGTAGTCGCCGCGCGCCGCGAGCACGGCGCGGTTGCGGATCTCGCCGGCGCGGAAGCCCTTGTCCTCGTGCCAGACATGCTCGACGCGATGGCCGATCGAGGCCTTCGCCGCCTCGACCAAAGCCGCCGTGGCCGGACCCGAGCCGTCGTCGGCGACGATCACTTCAAAGTCGGGATCAGTCTGGCCGCGAAGCGAGCGCAGCACCGCGGCGAGCGCGTCCTCGCGGTTATAGGTGGTGACGATGACGGAAATCAGCGCGGCCACGAAGGGTTCTCTTGCAGCTTGAATGCCTGCGCAGGCTTTAGCCGAAGTCCCCGGCGGCGACAAATCGGCCGGGGGACGCGGTGATTTTGCCATTGCCCTTGCTAGCCTCAACTGGCAACTATCGAGCAATGCCTAAGATAACCGCCTATATCCTCAGCTTTAACGAGGAAGAGAAGATCGCCGCCGCGGTCGAGACCGTGCTGTGGGCGGACGAAGTGGTGGTGGTCGATTCGTTCAGCACCGACCGAACGCCTGAGATCGCCACGTCGCTTGGCGCCCGCGTCGTCAATGTGCCGTTCAACGGCTTCGGCGATTTGCGCAACCGCGCGCTGGAAGCCTGCCAATACGAGTGGATCTTCAGCCTCGATTCCGACGAGCGCTGCACCGCGGAGGTGCGCGACGAGATCCTGGCGCTGATCGACGGCACGCCTGCGCACGACGTCTATCTGGTGCCGCGCCGCAGCTACATGATGGGGCGCTGGATCAAGGGCTCCGGCTGGTATCCGAATTTCCGTCAGCCGCAGCTCTTCCGCAAAGGCGCGATGCGCTACACGCTCGAGCCAGTGCACGAAGGCTATGAGAACCTCAGCGGCAAGCCGCTCGGCACCTTGCAGAATGCGGTTTGGCAATTCCCATTCCGCAATCTCGCGGAAGTCATCAACAAGATGAACCGCTATTCCTCGCTCGGCGTGCCCAAGCTCGCCGGCAAACGGGTGTCGATGGCGAGCGCGCTCGGCCATGGCCTCTGGTCGTTCTTCAAGCACTATGTGTTGAAGCGGGGCTTCCTCGACGGCTGGGCCGGCTTCGTCATCGCCTTCGGCAATTTCGAAGGCACGTTCTACCGCTACGCCAAGCGCTTTGAGGAGACGCAAGCCTGGGCGCCGCCGAAGGGCCAGCCGATCAGGCGCGAGCCGCTTCCGTAAGTTTGTCATTCCGGACGACGCGAAGCGGCGATCCGGAATCCAGATACACGCCGAGCAATACCGCTGGATTCCGGGTTCGCGCTCTTAGCGCGCCCCGGAATGACCGCTATCTACTTCCCCCGCACCCGGCGCGAGAAATTGCGCAGCCAGCGGAACGGCAGCGCCAGATAATATTTGCGGAAGATTTCCCACCAGTCGCCGCTCTGCATGCGAACGGCGGAATCCTGCGGCACGTACCAGCCGTTGTTCTCGAAGCGGCGCACGATGCGATAGCCGGCGCCGGTCAGATAACGGTGCTTCGACAGATCGGCGACGTGGTCTTCCAGCAGAATGAGGCGCGGCTGCCAGCGGGCAATGTCGAAGCCGCGCAGTACTTCGATCTCATGGCCTTCGACGTCGATCGACAGGAAATCGAAATGCGCCGGCGCGTGCGCTTCGTCGAGCACGCTATCGAGCGTGCGGATCGGCACTTCGATGATCGCCCGCGGCGCGGCGCCTGGCGCCATGCCGGCGCGGTCGAGCGACGACAGAGGACCCGCGACATGCAGCGGCAGCGTGCCGCCTTCATGCTCCGGACCGGAACAGGCGACGGCGAAAACTTTCGCCATGCGCATGGCGCGCAGTTCGCGCGCCAGATCCGGTTGCGGTTCGATCAGCAGCCCGGTCCAGCCGGCCTGCTCAAGATGCCAGGTCTGCGAGCGGACGCGCGGCTCGTTGGCGCCGACTTCGACGAAGAAGCCTTTGGTGTCACCGAAGAAGGCGGCGACCATCCGCATTTCGGGATCGAGCGGCGACACTTGTTGAATCTCTTGCGGCTTCAATCGCGCGTCTTTCATTTATCTTTGAGGGCGCGCGAGCGCTCCACCATCGACGTCGTCGATTGCCCGGGCACCAGATCGATCAGCACCACCGAGCCGCCGAGCGCCTCAACGATATCGTGACCGACCACATCCTCGCGTCTGTAGTCGCTGCCTTTGACCAGGACGGTCGGCTTGACGCGCGCGATCAGTTCCTTCGGCGTGTCCTCGTCGAAGACGACGACCAGATCGACGGCAGCGAGCGCGGCGAGAACCTCGGCGCGCGACTGAACGTTCTGCACCGGGCGGCCGAGGCCTTTGAGCCGCGTCACCGAAGCATCGCCGTTGAGGCCCAGCACCAGCCGGTCGCAAGATGCGCGCGCACCGGCCAAGAGCTTGACGTGGCCGGGGTGCAGCAGGTCGAAGCAGCCATTGGTGAAGCCGATGCGCAGGCCGTCTTTTCGCCAGTCGTCGAGATGCTCGTCGAGCAGCGCCCAGTCGAACACGATCTTTTCTTCCGGCGCCAGCGAGGCCGCCGGCAGAATCCGCGAGCGCAATTCGGCGACGGAAAGCGTCGCGGTGCCGCGTTTGCCGACCACCACGGCGGCGGCGGCATTGGCGGCGCGCATCGCGGATTCGAAATCGGCGCCCATCGCCAGCATCGCCGACAGCACGGCGACCACGGTGTCGCCGGCGCCGGAAACATCGCGCACCCGCACCGGATAGGCCGGCACATGGATCGGCGCGCCCTCCCCCACCAACGTCATGCCAGCTTCGCTGCGCGTCACCAGCACCGCTTTCGCGTCGAGCGCATTGGCGAGACTGGCGGCGGCCTGCGCGATCTCGTCGTCGGTCTGCGCGGCGCTGCCGGTGGCGTCGGCGAGTTCCTGGCGGTTCGGCGTGATCAAGGTCGCGCCGCGATAGATGCTGTAGTCGCGCCCCTTCGGATCGACCACTACGGGCTTGTTGAGCTTGTTGGCGGCATCGATGACGGCGCGGATGACGCGCGGCGTCAGCGCGCCCTTGGCGTAATCGGACAATACCACCGCGCCGGCGCGCGGCATGGCGCCGAGCGCATGGGCGATCAACGCATCCTCGGCGTCGGAGTTGATGGCGCCGGCGCTTTCCCAATCGGCGCGCAACAGATGCGCCGAATGATGCTCGGAGACGAAGCGCACCTTGCGCGTGGTCTGGCGCATCGGGTCGATGACGAGTTGGAATTCGATCAGCGCATTGGCGGTGAGCGCCTTGGTCAGCGCATTGCCGGCATCGTCGTCGCCGACCACGCCGACGAAGATGCAGCGGCTGCCTAACGCCACCAGATTGCGCGCGACATTGCCGGCGCCGCCGACCATGACCTCGGTGCGCTTGACCGCGATCACCGGCGTCGGCGCCTCCGGCGAGATGCGCGTCACGCTGCCATAGATAAACTCGTCCAGCATCAGATCGCCGATGCAGAGTACGGTCTGATCGCCGAGGTCGGAGAGATGTTTATCGAAATCGAACATACTTATTTTGTCCTGCGCATGATCTTATCCGAAAACCGGTTCCCATTTTTCGGGATCATGCGCGCTACTTGTACTTGTCTTCGCAATCGAGATAGCCGGTGACGTACTGCCCGACGGCTTTCTCAAGCGGGGTGAAGCCGGCGTTATAGCCGGCGCGGCGCAGATTCTCGACGTGCGCTTGCGTGAAATACTGGTACTGGCCGCGGATCGCTTCCGGCATGTCGACATAGTCGATGTTCGGCGCGCGGCCGAGCGCCGCGAACATCGCCGCGATCATGTCGCGGAAGCTTTCGGCCTTGCCGGTGCCGACATTGAAGATGCCGTTGACCTTCGGCGTATCGATGAGCCAGCGCACGACGGCGACGACGTCGTCGATATAGATGAAATCGCGGCGCTGCTCGCCATCGCCGATACCGTCGCGGTGCGACTTGAACAGTTTCACCGGCTGGCCCGCCTTGGCGCCGGCGAAAACTTTCGACAGTACGCTGGCCATAGCGCCTTTGTGATATTCGTTCGGACCGTAGACGTTGAAGAACTTCAGCCCGGCCCAGTGCGGCGGCAGCTTCTGCTTTTTGACGACGCGGTCGACCAGCGCCAGGTCGAACAGGTGCTTGCTCCAGCCGTACAGGTTCATCGGCCGCAGCTTGCGCAACTCGGGCAACGACCAGTCGTCGGTGAAGCCCAGCTCGCCCTCGCCATAGGTCGCCGCCGACGAAGCGTAGATGAACGGCGTCTGGGTTTGTGTGCACCAGTCGAGCAGGCGCAGCGACAGGCGGAAATTGTTCTCCATCACCAGATCGCCGTCGGTCGCGGTGGTGTCGGAAATCGCACCCATGTGGATGACGGCATCCAACTTGCGGCCGTCGAGCCATTTGGCGAGGTCGGACGGCGGCACGAAGTCGGCGATCTGCCGCTTGGCCAGGTTCCGCCACTTGGCCGCGTCACCGAGGACGTCGTTGACGACGACATCGGTCCGCCCGGCCTCGTTGAGGCTGGCGACGATGTTCGAGCCGATAAAGCCAGCGCCGCCGGTAACCAGAAACATGCACGCCCCTTGCCCGCCCCTTCAGCGATCAGGCGCAACCTTTGCCCCAGACCGCGCGGCGGCGCAAATCGGGCGTATAAAACGCGCTCGAGACAGTAAAGATTGCCGCTGGACAGTCTCGGCCCGAGCGGGCAAAGGCCTGTCAGAGCCACGTTCGCGAGCGCAATCGGTTAAAATGAACCAAGGTTCAGATCATCGCCCGGTCCTGATCGTCCCCTTCGTCTGGATCGGCGACTTCGTGCGCTGCCATTCGGTGGTGCGGCTGTTGCGCGCCCAGGACCCGGACCGGCCGGTGGACATGGTCTCCAGCACGCTCTGCGCGCCGATCGCCGATTACATGCCCGGCGTCCGCAAGGTCCTCATCAGCGACCAGCCGCGCAAGCGGCTCGGCTGGGCGATCCAGCAGGATCTGGCCAGCCGGCTGCGCCAGGAGGGCTACGGCCAGGCGCTGGTGATGTCGCGCAAATGGAAGGCGGCGCTGGCCCCCTGGCTGGCCGGCATCCCGGTGCGCACCGGCTTTGCCGGCGAAGCCCGCTTCGGCTTGATCAACGACATGCGCTGGGGCGAGCGCCGGTTGGCCCGCATGATCGACCAGATGGGTGCGCTGGCCCTGCCCAAGAACGCTGCGCTGCCCGCGGACTGGCCTTTGCCGCAATTGCAGGTGCCGGCCGAGGAACTGGCGCGCTGGCGTGGCCAGCGCGGCCTTATGGCCGACGGCCGCCCGGTCGTCACCCTGTCCCCCGGCGCGGTCGGCGCCGGCAAAGCCTGGCCGGCCGGCCATTATGCCGAACTGGCCCGCGCGCTGACCCAGGATGGCGCCTCGGTCTGGGTGCTCGGCGGGCCGAGCGAGACCGAGACCGCCCGCCAGATCGCCGAGGCCGGCGGCCCTCGGGTCCGCGACCTCACCGGCACCGACCTGCGCAACGCCATTCTGGCGCTGGCCGCGGCGGACGCCGCCGTTACCAACGATTCGGGCCTGATGCACATCTCGGCGGCCATCGGCACGCCGACGGTGGCGATCTTCGGCCCGACCAGCCCCTGGCACTGGAAGCCGCTCAACCCGGTCGCTGCCATCCTCGAGCCGCCCGGCGACGACGAGGCGCGCCAGCGCGCCCGGGTCGAGGGCAACGATGCCGTCAGCCACCGCCGCACCGCCGATGTTGCCGTCCACAGCGTTCTGGAGGCGGTTCGCAACGTACTTGCGAGCCCCCGCCCGCCCCGTTAAGGCTGCCGATATGAGAAACGACAAGGCCCAGACAAAGGCCGATGCGGCGATCGATAGCGCGCTGCGCACCCTCGACGCCGAACGCGGCGGCATCGATGCCCTGATCGCGGCGCTGCGCGACGGCCTCGGCGCGCCATTTGCCGCGGCGGTCGAACTGATCCGCGGTGCGCAAGGCCGCGTCATCGTCACCGGCATGGGCAAGTCCGGCCATGTCGGCCACAAGATCGCCTCGACCTTGGCCTCGACCGGCACGCCGGCGATGTTCGTGCATCCGGCCGAAGCCAGCCATGGCGACCTCGGCATGATCGCCAAGGGCGACGTCATCCTGGCGCTGTCGTGGTCGGGCGAGACGGCCGAGCTGAAAAATCTCACCGACTATTCGCGCCGCTTCCGCATCGGTCTGATCGCGATGACGGCGAACGCCGACTCGACGCTCGGCAAGACCGCCGACGTGGTGCTGACGCTGCCGCAGGCGCGCGAAGCCTGCCCGCACAACATGGCGCCAACGACGTCATCGCTGATGCAGCTCGCGCTCGGCGACGCGCTGGCGATCGCGCTTCTGGAAAGCCACGGCTTCACCGCGCTCGACTTCGGCATGCTGCATCCGGGCGGCAAGCTGGGCGCGCTGCTCAAGACCGTCAGCGACTTCATGCATACGGGTGAAGCCGTACCGCTGGCGCCGCTCGGCACCGCGATGTCGGACGCCATCCTGCAAATGTCGGCCAAGGGCTTCGGCTGCGTCGGCATCACCGATGCGAAGGGCACGCTGGTCGGCATCATCACCGACGGCGACTTGCGCCGCCACATGCGCAACGACCTGCTCGACGCCCGCGTCGACGACGTGATGACCAAGGCGCCGAAGACGGTGCGGCCCGATCAGCTGATCAGCGAGACGCTGGATATCCTGAATTCGATGAAGGTGACCGCGCTGTTCGCGGTCGACGCCGGCAAACCGGTCGGTGTCATCCACGTGCACGATCTGCTGCGCGCCGGCGCGGCCTGAGACGCGCGACGCCGGTTATTCGCTCGCGCCGATCACCCGCTCGATACGCCGGTCCGGCACCAGCCACATCAAAGCGACGAAGATATAGATCGCCTGCGAAATCCAATGATTGAAAAATGAAAACAGGATCGCCGTGGCGTAGAGCACGACCGACAATTTTCCTTTGACGTCCTTGCCGATCGCCTTGGCCAAGAGCGAGTCCTTGCCATCTTCGCGGATGATCGTGCTGGACAGAATCCAGTAGGCGACGCCCGCCATCATCAAAACTCCGCCGTAAAGCGCTGTCGGCATCGGAGAAAAATGGTTCTCGCCCATCCAGGCGGTGACAAACGGAAACAGCGACAGCCAGAACAGCAGATGCAAGTTCGCCCACAGCACGCCGCCACTGACGTGCTTCGCGGTGTGCAGCATATGATGGTGGTTGCTCCAGTAAATGCCGACATAGATGAAGCTCAGGACGTAACTGAGGAACACCGGCAGCAAAGGCTGCAGCGCCGCGA